>JAYRKO010000142.1:0-6476 GCA_041905745.1 Tagaea sp.
CTGCCGGAGGAACAGCGCGCCGTGCTGACGCTCGTCTGCGTGGAAGGCCAGAGCTACAAGGAAGCCGCGGCCGCGCTCGACATTCCGATCGGCACGGTGATGAGCCGGCTCGCGCGCGCCCGTTCGGCGCTCGCGCGCATGCTCGGCGAGACGGGCTCCTCGCTCGCTTCGCCCGCCGAGTAACCGACGCGAAGGACAGGCATGGAACGCCGTTTCGACGACGAGACCCTGATGCGCTACGCCGACGGCACCGCCGCGGCCGAGGATGCGCGCGCGCTCGAAGCGGCTTTGCCTGCGGATGCGGGCCTCGCCGCGCGGGTGGCGACGTTCCGGCGCACGGCCGAACTCGCGCGCGCGGCGATGAACGAAGTGCTGAACGAGCCCGTCCCGCAGCGCCTGATCGACGCGGTGATGACCGCCCCGTCGGCGCGCTTCGACGACGAGACGCTGATGGCCTATGCCGACGGCGCACTCGACGCGCTTGGCGCCGCGCGCGTCGCCAAGGCGGCGCGCATCGACGCCTCGGTGGCGCGGCGCATCGAGGTTTTCCGCCGCACGGCGGCACTGGCGCGCGCCGCGTTCGCGCCCGTCGTCGACGAGCCGGTTCCCGCACGCCTCGTTGCCGCGGTGCGCGATACGAAGGCGGGCAACGTCGTGGCGCTCAAGCCCCGCAGCGGAATCTTCCGCCGGCCGCTCGCCACGGCTGTCGCCGCATGCGTGGCGCTTTTCGTCGTGCTGGGTGCCGGGGGCATCTTCACGGGCCGCATCCAGCCGCAGATCGGCGGGCTCGAGCTCGCCTCGACCGACCGCTGGCTCGACAACGTCGCGGGCTTCTACAATCTCGCCGAAGCGACGCAGGCCAGCGAAGGCCGCCTTCTCGTCGATTTCACGACCGAGGACATGCCCGAACTGGGCAAGTGGTTCGGCGCCAAACTCAACCGCAATCTCGCGATCCCCGACCTGTCGCAGCAGGGCTTCGCGTTGCAGGGCGGGCGCATGCTGATCGTCGGCGGCCGGCCGGCGGCGCAGCTTCTCTACAAGAACGGCGCCAACGACGTGGTCGGGCTCGTCATCGCGTTCTCCGAACGGCGCGAGCAGGGCCCGCGCGTGGACAAGCGCCAGGGCGTCAACGTCGTCCACTGGCATCGCGGCGGCTACGCCTACGCCTTCGCCGGACGCATCGACGGGCCGCGCCTGCGCGCGCTCGCCGATCAGGCGTGGGCGGATCTCGAGGCGATCTGACGCGTCAGAACCCGGCGGCCAGGTCGCCCGGGCCCGCGAGCCGGCGCGCGATCGCCGACTTCAGCTTTCCCAGTGCGCGATGCTCGATCTGTCGGACGCGCTCCTTGGAAATTCCCAATTTCACACCCAGCGCTTCGAGCGTGACGCCCTCTTCGGCGAGACGGCGCGCCTCGATCACGGCGCGCTCGCGCGGATCGAGATCGCCCAATGCCGCACGCACCAGCCGCGTGCGGGCACGCGAATCGTGCGTTTCCATCGCGGCGTCTTCGGGCGTGGGCCGCTCGTCGACAAGCGTCGCGTGCCAATCGCCCTCGCCGTCGGCCCCCAGCGGCGCATCGAGCGAACGATCGGCGGCGGAAAGCCGGCCTTCCATTGCTTCGACATCCGACAGGTCCACGCGAAGGATGCGCGCGATCTCGCCGCGCTGCGCGTCGGTCATGCGCTCGCCCGACGGATCGTCGAAGCGCGCGCGCAGACGACGCAGGTTGAAGAAGAGCGATTTGTGCGCCGCCGTCGTGCCCGTGCGCACGATCGACCAGTTGCGCAGCACGAAGTCCTGGATGGCCGCGCGGATCCACCATTGCGCGTAGGTCGAGAAGCGCACGTCGCGCGCCGGCTCGAAGCGCTGTGCGGCCTGCAGCAGCCCGATATTGCCTTCCTGGATCAGGTCGCCGACCGGCAGGCCGTAGCGGCGGAAGCGCAGCGCGATCGACACCACCATCCGGCCGTAGGCGCCGACCAGTTCGGCCAACGCCGTCTGGTCGCCCGTTTCGCGCCAGCGGCGCGCCAGATCCATTTCGCGCTCGCGCGCCAGCAGCGGCGCTTTCATCGCGCGCCGGATCAGGATCGAATCGTCGCGTTGCGTGAGGCGGTCGTCGAAGCGGGCCATGACGGTTTCCTTGAGCGCGATACGCGCGCGCGGACCGTCCGGATCACTCCGCCTGGAGAACCTCGAGGATTTCGCCGTCCGGCCCGAGGCTTGCGGCCAGCAGCGGCCCGCCGAACCCGCAGCCGCCGTCGAGGGTAAGCGTGTACGCGCCCGCCGTCGCACCGGGATGCCCGGGGGCGAAGCCGCGCACGATGCGCGCGTAACCCTCGAAGGGCTCGGCGATCGCGTCGAACCCGCGCGAGCCCCACCACAGCGCGTCGCCCTGCGCGGCGAGGGGCCGCTCGGGATCGAGACCCGCGCTGACAAAAAGGAGTTTGCCCGCGTCGTCATAGGCCGCGCGGCGCAGCGCCAGCGTCACCTCGCGGTGGCCCGGCCGCGCGTCGAGCCCGCGACGCAGGCCCGTCGTCCAGCGCGCGAGCGCGGTCGCCCCCTCGCGCGCGGCCGCAAGCCCCAGCTTCGGATCGCCGCCATAGGCCGCGACGGTGGCGCCCAGCCCCTGGTCGAGCATCCAGCCGAGCACTTCGCGCGGATTGACCGCGAAATGGAGCTGCAGGCACTTCTGCCACATCTCCTCCTGCTGGCCGCGCAGGAAGACGACGTCGGACGCGAAGAAGCCGGGTTCGGCGATCGTCTCGCGGCGGAAGCGCACGATCTCGTCGACCGCGGCGGCGACGTCAGCACCCCGACCCAGCCAGTTGCCGGTGTAGACGATGCGGTCGCCGGGCGAGCGGCGCTCGGCGATGGCGTCGTGCAGCCGGGCCAGCGCGCCGGCGGCGCCGTGGATGGCGGAGATCGCCCAGACGCGCCGGCAACGGCGCAGGATCGCGAAGCGCTCGCTCTTGGCCGGGCGTGGGGCCGCATTCGTGGTCATTTCGGGCGAACGTTATCTTGCGCGCTCGCGTCGCCCCAAACGAAAAAGCCCCAAACGAAAAACCCCGCCGGTCGCCCGGCGGGGTCCTTCGAACGGCCTGCGAAGGCCGGTTTCGTCAGGCGGCCTTCAGCATCGCCTCGAGGCGCTGGACGGCCGTTTCTTCCGAGATCTTCTCGACGGCCGCGAACTCGCGCACCAGACGGTCGAGGGCGGCCTGGTACATCTGCCGCTCGCTGAACGACTGGTCGGGCTGGCCCGCGTTGCGATGCAGGTCGCGCACGACCTCGGCGATCGCCTTCGGGTCGCCGGAGTTGATCTTGGCTTCGTATTCCTGCGCGCGGCGGCTCCACATCGTGCGGCGGATGCGCGCGCGCGCCTTGAGCGTGGCGAGCGCGTTCTGCATTTCCTTCTTCGTGCACAGCCGGCGCAGGCCCGAGGTCTTGGCCTTCATCATCGGCACGCGCAGCGTCATGCGGTCCTTGTCGAACTGGATGACGAACAGGCGCAGCTTCGTGCCGGCGATCTCCTGCGTCTCGAGACCGGTGATCTTGCCCACGCCATGCGTCGGGTAAACGACATGGTCGCCGACCGCAAAGCCCAGATCGTCCGTTTCGCGCACCGTCGTCTTGCGTAGCGTCATGGAAAAGCAGCTCCTCTCGAAAACCCGACCCGACCGAACCTTCGTCCGCCACCCGACCGGTCGCACATGCGGGACCGTCGGCCGAAAAATCTCCCGTTCCGGCGAGCCGTTTTCGCTTGCCGAAGCCGTCGCCGTGTCTCGTAACTATTTGAAATAGTTAAGAGATCGGTCTGTTATGAAACGGGCACCGGGCCCGAATCGACCCCTTCCGGGGCAAAACCGGGGTGCGACGTAATTGCCACACCCCGACCAGAAAGAAGCTATCACAAAATTGGTCAAAAAGCACGCGTTACCCGCGCGTTTTTCGCACGGCTCCACGTCCTTTGACGAGATTTAGGTCTTTTTCGGCGACTCGATTAGGACTTACGGATTACCCGAGCCCGGCTTGGGAGAAAAATGCTTGTCGAACTTTCCGGCAACGCCCTTCCAGCTGTCGGCGTCGGCCGGGGCGTCCTTCTTCCGGGTCAGGTTCGGCCACTGGGCAGCGTACTCGTTGTTCATCTCGGCCCACTTGGCGGCCTTCGGATCGGTATCCGGGACGATCGCCTCGGCCGGGCATTCCGGCTCGCACACGCCGCAGTCGATGCATTCTTCCGCCTTGATGACGAGCATGTTGTCGCCTTCGTAGAAGCAGTCGACGGGGCACACCTCGACGCAGTCGGTGTACTTGCACTTGATGCAGGCTTCGGTGACGACGTAGGTCATTTTTTGGCGCTCTCTGGCGGGCCGGAACGGCGGAAACGGAAGGTCGGGTAGCATACGGGGGCCGGTAGGGGCAACCCCGCGTGCGGTGGGGTCAAACGGGCGCGTAAAGATCGCGCCAGAGCAAGCGCGCCGCCGATGCGTCACCGCGTCGCGGGGCAAGGGCCAGCACCTCGACCGTCCGCAGGCGCGCACCCGCCACGAAGGTCAGCACGTCGCCCGCTTTCACATGGTCGCCCTTGTCGAGCACGCGCCCGCGCGCGCGCACCTGGCCCGCGACGAGGGCCGCCTGCGCCAAAGCGCGCGTGCGAAAGAAGCGCGCGACCCACAGCCACGAATCGACCCGCTGGCGGGCGGCCGCGTCGGGTGCGTTCACGGCTGCTTGAGCGGTGCGAGCACCGCAAAGGGCGAGTGCGCGTCCGTCGACGCCGCGGGGCGCGGCGCCTTCGGCTTCTTGGCGACGAAACGCCCGCCCGCCGCCGGATCGCGCAGCATCCGGTAGCCCAGATCGGCGACGAGCGCGGGCAGCATCGCCGCCTCGCACTCGACGATCCGCGCCCAGCCGGGCTCCAGTGCGAAGGCGCCGCCGCGCGCAGCGACGGCAAGGCTGAGGGCAAGCTTCTCCAGCCGATCGGCGCGCACCGCGAGCGGACCTGCCGGCAGATAGAGGCACGCCGACAGCACGCCCGCCGGATGCGCGTCGCGCTTCACGCTGATGCGCCCCAGTGGCGGCGGCTCGTTCGCCACGCCGGCATGAACCGCCCACAGCAGGGCGCGCAGCTTCGTCGACGCGTGGTCCTTCAGCGCCGGCACGAAGGCGCCGTAGCCGCCCACGCGTACGCCCGACCGGCCGAGCGCGCCCAGCGTCGCCTTGTCGAGCGTTTCCGGTGCAATGGTGAGCGCGCCGGCGGGAACCGCCCCCAGTGCGGCGACCAGTTCGAAGGCAAGCCCGCGCGCCGCCGCCGGCAGGTCGTCGCTCTCCAGCCGGAACAGCGGCGCCAGCTTCGCGCGCAGCATCGCGCCCAACCAGTCGCCCAGTCGGCGCAGGACCGCCTGCCGGTGCGGCGGCTCCAACAGGTCGCTGCGGCCCAGCGCGATCTCGGGCGAAAGCGCGCGCGGCCCCGCAATGAGGCGCGCCACGCCATGGCCCTGCCACAGGATGCGGCCGTCGGGCGCAAGATCGAACGCCGTATCCGGATCCTCGACCAGCCGCTGGACGCGCACGCCGATGTCGCGCCGCAGCGCGCGGTTGGCGGCCGCGCGCACGGCCGGCGCGCCGGCTTCGAGCGTGGGGTCGGCGCGGAACTCGAAGCCGTCGAGGCGGCCGGCATGGATGCCCTCCACGCGCACCTCGCCGTCCGCCGCGACCGATGCGAGCAGGTCGCTGCCGTCGGCAAGCTTGCGCACGATGACGGCGTTGCGCCGGTCGACGAAGCGTTGCGTCAGCCGTTCGTGCAGCGCGTCGGAAAGCCGGTCCTCGACGGCGCGCGCCTTCGCCTGATGGGTCTCGGCATCGGCCAGCCAGTCCGCGCGGTGCGAGACGTAGGTCCACGTGCGGATGGCCGCGATCTTCTGCAAAAGCCGGTCGATGTCGCCTTCCGGATCGTCGAGCCGCGCGATCGCCTTGGCGACCCATTCGTCCGGCAGGCGCCCCGTCGGTCCCGCGAGATGACCGAAGACCGTCGCGAGCAGCTTCGTGTGCTGGTCGGACATCTGCTTGCGGAAATCGGGGATGCGCGCGACTTCCCACAGCAGCGCCACGCGGCCCTTCGCCTTCTCGCGCAGTTCGCCGTCGCGCGCGAGATGCTGGAGCGCCAGATGGTCGTCGGCATCGCGCACGCGCACGAGTTCGCCCGAGGGTGCGCGCGCGTCGAGCGAGGCGAGCAGCCCGTCGAGGGTACGGAAATCGAGATCGGAATTGCGCCAGAAGGCGTGGTTGAGCGGCGGGTAGCGGTGCTCCTCGATCGCGGAGATCACGTCGGAATCGAGCGCGCCGATGTCGGCCGTCGTGCCGAACGTGCCGTTCGACATGTTGCGCCCCGCCCGCCCCGCGATCTGGCCCAGTTCCGGCGCGGCGAGCCGGCGCATGCCGCGCCCGTCGAACTTGGCGAGTGCCGCGAAGGCCACATGGT
>JAYRKO010000143.1:0-6453 GCA_041905745.1 Tagaea sp.
GCGAGATTGACGCCGAGCGAGAAGTTGGTCGCCTGCACGATGGCCGTCGACTTCGCGGCCGCGTCGATCTTCTTCTGGTCCTCGGCGGTGATGCCGGTCGTGCCGACGACGAGCACCTTGCGCTTCGCCGCGGCGAGGCCCGCATGCGCGATCGTGGCGGCGGGCGCGGTGAAATCGATGACGGCATCGCACGCGTCGAACAGGGCCGCCGGATCGGCGCCCAGCTTCGCCTGCAAGGCACCCAGCCCCGCGACCTCGCCCGCATCGCGGCCCAGATTCGGGCTCGACGGGTTTTCGGTGCCGCCGCCGAACGCGGCACCCGACGTCGCGACGATCTCGCGCACGAGCATCTGCCCCATGCGGCCCGCCGCACCCACAACGCCGATCCGGATAGCCATGAAGTTCCGCCCCGTCAGATGTTCAGTTTCTTGAAGATGCGCTCCGGTATGTGCCGGATGATCGTCATGATGCCCCACCAGAAGGCCGGCGCATAGACGACATCGCGCTTCTTGGCCGCCGCGGCGAGGCACGCGGCCGCGATCGCCTCGGGCGACGCGACGAGGAACATCCCCGGCAAGCCCCACGTCATCGCCGTATCGACGAAGCCGGGCTTGATCGTGGCGACATGCACGCCCTTGCGGCAAAGGCGCGCGCGCAGGCCCTGAAGATACGCGTGCAGGCCCGCCTTGGCGGCGCCGTAGACGTAGTTCTTGAGCCGCCCGCGATCGCCCGCGACCGAGCCCAGCGCCACGATCGCGCCGGCACCCTGCGCCTCCAGGACGGGGGCGAGCCGGTGGAGCAGGGCCGCCGCCATCGTGAAATTCGCGCCGATAACGGCCGCCACGCGCGCGGGATCGGCGTCGAGGGCGGCCTGTTCGGGCATCGTGCCGAAGGCGAGGAAGACGTTGAGCGTGCCACCGCCCGCGAATTCCCGCGCCCAGGCGACAAGCTCGTCCTGCGCTGCTTCGTCGAGTGCGTCGAACTTCACCGCCTCGGCCCGCCGGCCGGTGCGGATGGCGATGTCGGCGGCGGTCGCCTGCGCGTCGGCCAGATCGCGCGCCGCGAGCAGCACGTCGGCCCCTTGCGCGGCCGCCGCACGGGCAAAGGCGCGCGCGATGGCCGACGACGCGCCCAGGACGAGCCACACCGGGTTCATGCGAACCCGCCGCGCACCGCAAGGCGGCGCGAAAGGTCGGTCGCGAAGACGCCGTCGGGATCGTAGCGGTCGAGCGCGCGGGCGAAGGCCGGCAAGCCCGGATAGGTGGCGGCGAACGTCTCGGCCGACATCGTCGCGTCCTTGGCAAGATAGATGCGCCCGCCCGCGTCGCGCGAAATCCGCTCGAGCTTTTGCATCAAGGCGTCGGCGCCGGTGCCGCGCGGAATGTCGAGGGCGAGCGTCACGCCGCGCATCGGGAACGACAGGAAGCCGCGCCCCTCGCCACCCAGCGTCTTCAGCACCGCAAGGAACGAGGCGTTGCCGGCCGCGCCGACGGCTTCCAGCATCGCGCGCACGGCGTCGCGCGCGCGCGCGTCGGGCACGACCGACTGGAACTGGTAGAATCCGCGCTTGCCGTAGAGCCGGTGCCAGTCGGAAAGCCGGTCGAGCGGATAGAAGAACGCGTCGAGCGGGCGCAGGGCGTCGCGCCCCGCGGCGGGCACGCGGCGCCAGTAGGCCGCATTGAACGCGCGCACGCTCGGGCCCGAGAGTGCGAAGCCGGGCAGATCGAAGGGCACGGACACGGACTTGCGCGCGGGTATAGCGGCTTCACCCGGCGCGAACTCCGCGGTTTCGAAAATGCCGCGCCCGAGCGAACGGCCGCGCGCCAGCGCGTCGATCCAGCCGACCGAATATGTGGCGCTCGCGCGCGCAGCTTCGAAAGCCGCGAAGAAGTCGTCGAGATCGCGGATGCGCCGTTCGCGCACCGCAAGGACCGGACCGCCCGGCAGCAGGCGGAAGCGCGCGCGCAGCACGATCCCGGCGAGCCCCATGCCGCCGACGACGGCGCGGAACAGCTCGGGCTCGATATCCGGACTGGCGCGCACGACGCGCCCGTCGGCCAGCAGCACGTCGATCCATTCGAGATGGTCGCCGAACGAACCGTGGCGGTCGTGGTTCTTGCCGTGGACGTCGGCCGCGATGGCGCCGCCCACGGTGACGAAGGCCGTTCCCGGCGAGACCGGCGGCACGAGGCCGCGCGGCACGAACGCGTCGACCAGGTCGCGGAAGGCGACGCCCGCCTCGCACACGACGCTGGGTCCCGCCGGGTCGAAGGCGAGGATGCGATCGAGCCGACCGGTGAGGATCGCGCGCCCGCCTGCCCCTTGTGCGCCGTCGCCATAGCTGCGCCCGGCCCCGCGTGCGAAGGCGCTGACGCCGGCGGCACGCGCCGCGGCGACGGCGACCGCGACATCGCTCGTGCGCTCGGGACGCGCGGCGTCGGCCCCGGATGCGGGGCCGCGGCCCCAGCCCGTCAACGCGAGCGGTTTCCAGCGCAAGCTCATGCGTAGATCAGATAGCCGAAGGTCGCGATCCAGCCCAGCACGCAGACGAGCAGGAACCGGTCGCCGACCGCGATGTCGGTGGGCGAGCCCGCGCGTTCCTCGACGAGCGCGATCTGCAGATAGCGCAGCACGCCCGCCACGACGAACGGGACCGTCGCGTAGAGCCGATCGGTGCCGTAGCGGCGGATGGCGTTCGCGTCGGTCGTGTAGATGACGTAGCTCACCAGCAGCGCGCCGAGCACGACGGCGATGGCCGTGTCGACGAAACGCAGGTTGTAGCCTTCGAGCGCGCCGCGATGGGCCGCGTCCATCGCCGCCGTCAGGTCGTCGCGCCGCTTGGCGAGCGCCAGGAACAGCGCCAGCAGGCCCGTGCACACGACGATCCACACGCTCGCCGACACGCCCGCGGCGGCGGCGCCCGCTTCCACGCGCAGCACGAAGCCCGAGGCCACGATCAGCACGTCGAGCAGGCTTACGTGCTTGAGCCGGGCCGAATAGGCGGCGTTGATCGCGAGATAGACGGCAAGCAGGCGGCCGAACGCGGCCGGCAGCAGCATCGCCAGCCCGAGGGCCGCCAGCAGCAGGACGAGCGCGAAGGAAAGCGCGGCCGCACCCGACACGCGCCCCGCGGCGAGCGGCCGCAGCCGCTTTTCGGGATGCAGGCGGTCGGTCGCGCGGTCGGCGTAGTCGTTCGCGACGTACACCGCCGACGCGGCCAGGCTGAACGCGATCACGGCCAGCGCCACCGCCTGCAGGTTCGCCGCGGTAATCGCATCCGGCGTGAAGAACAGCGGCGCCGCGACGAAGGCGTTCTTGACCCAGTGCTTGGGTCGGGCGAGGCGGATCAGGTCCAACATCGGCTGCCAGATAGCACGCCGCGCGCCCGGAGGGCGACGGCCGACACGTTTCAACGGCCGGGACGGCGTGTCCATTCCGACCTTCCGCAGCGCTTCGCGATTGCCGGCCGGCGGACGGACCTGCCACAATTATTGCGGAATGCCGATCCCGCCTGACCTGCCGCTTCTGTCAGCCGACCATATCTGGAGCCCGCGGATGCGGGCCTTCGGGAAGTTCTGGGACGAGCGCCGGCGGGGCCGCGCCTTCCCGGCGCGGTCCGATTTCCTCGCCGAGGAGTGGGGGCCATGGTGGACGGCGATGATGCTCTACCGCATCGAACCCGACGCGATACGCGGCCATGCCTACCGCCTCGTCTACGAAGGCGACGCGGTCGAATACATCGACGGCGGCTCGCAGATCGGCAAGCGGCTGGACGAGATCGCGCCGCCCAAGCTCGTCGCGCGCGCGGTGGCGATCTACGATCGCTGCGCGTTCGGGCGCACGCCGGTCTATTCGATCCGCGTGGGCACGTGGCACCGCACGCGCGAGGTGGCGTTCGAACGCCTGCTACTGCCGCTGGGCGAAACGCCGCAGGCGGTCGACCACGTGCTGGCGCTGCTCTACGACCACGGCATCGACGCGGCAAGCGGCAAGGTCGAGGGCGTGCCGCCGCCCGCCGTCATCGCCAACGACCGGCTCGACATCTGCCGGATCGATTCCGACAGCTTCGCGGCGTGCGACACGACGACGCCCGGCAAGGGGCTGGGTCTGCCGATACCGGCCTTCGTGCGCCTGGCGTGAGGGATCAGTAGGCGAGGTCGCGCAGCGCCAGCGAGATTTCGGGCACGTAGGTGATCACCAGCAGGCAGGCGAGGATCACCAGCACGAAGTGCGTGAGCGAGCGCACGATGCGGTCGAGCGAGATGCCCGCGACCGAGCACGCCGCGAACAGGTTCACGCCGAAGGGCGGCGTGATCATGCCCAGTGCGAGATTGACGACCATAATGAGCCCGAAATGCACCGGGTCGATGCCCAGATGCGCCGCGACCGGCGCCAGGATCGGCGCCAGCACGATGATCGAGGCCGACGTCTCGATGAACATGCCGATCACGAACAGGAACCCGTTGACCGCCAGCAGGAAGGCCCAGCCTTCGTGGAAATTGTCGACGATCCAAGCGCCGATCTGCGCGGGGATGCCCGCGCGCGTCAGCAGGAAGCTGAAGAGCCCCGCCATCGCGATGATGAACATGATGATGGCCGAGGAGACGACCGAACGCTGCAGGATGGCGTAGAGCTGGACGAGACCGATCTCGCGATAGACGAAGCAGCTGACGGCAAGCGCGTAGAAGACCGCGACGATCGAGGCTTCCGTCGGCGTGAAGATGCCGCCGTAGATGCCGCCCAGGATGATGACCGGCATCATCAGCGCAAGCGACGCGCGGCGCGTCGCGACGAGCATCGGCAGGCGGCCTTCCGCGTCGCGCTTGCCGTAGCCGCGGATGCGGCACCAGATCCACACGAACGCCATCAGCGCGACGCCGATCAGGATGCCGGGGCCGAAGCCGGCGATGAAAAGCTCGCCGATCGAGACTTCCGCCGCCACGCCGTAAAGGATCATCGGGATCGACGGCGGGATGATGACGCCAAGCTCCGCCGCCGTCGCCTGCAGGGCCGCGGCGAAGGGCACGGGATAGCCGTGACGGACCATCGCGGGGATCAGGATCGCGCCGATGGCGAAAGTGGTCGCGACGCTGGAGCCGGAGACGGCCGCGAAGATCATGCAGGTGAGGATGCAGGTGCAGGCGAGTCCGCCCTGCACGCCGCCCACGAGGCATTTGGCGAAATCGACGAGCCGGGCTGAAATGCCGCCCTCGCCCATCAGGTTGCCCGCCAAGATGAAGAACGGCACGGCGGCGAGCGGGAACTTGTCGAGCGAAGCGAACGCCTGCTGCGCGACCAGGACGAGCGGCAGCGGCGTGAAGATGCCGAGCCCCGCGATCGCCGCAAGGCCGATCGAGACGGCGACGGGGATCGCCAGCCCGAGCATCACGCACATCGTGATCAGCATCGTTGCGGCCATGGATCGGGCCTCCTAGACCGCGTTTTCGAGTTCTTCGCGCTTGGGATCGAAGAAGTGCGCGAGGACGGCGAGGATCGAGATCGCGGCACCCACGGGGATCGCCGCATAGGCCCAGCTCACCGGCACTTCGAGGCCGGCCAGCGTCTGGAAGCGCACGCGCTGGGCGAGAATCGTGCCGTACCAGACGAGGATCGCCAGAAGCGAAAGCGAGGAAGCCGCGATCGCCGCCTGCAGCGCGCGCCGCGCACGGCCCCGGCACAGGTTGTAGAGCACGTCGACCGAGACGAGCGCGCCCGCGCGCATCGCCCCGGCGAGGCCCAGATACGCCATCCAGATGAGCGTGACGCGCACGGCCGTTTCCGACCACGTCACAGGTTCGGCCAGCAGGAAGCGCGCGAGCACCTGGTAGAACCCGATGCACGCGGCGGCCGCCAGAAGGCAGCACGCCGCGAACACGCTCGCCCGGGTGACCGTCCGCTCGACCGCAAGGAGCGCGCGGACGGCCGCGTTGGGTCCGCTCACTTGAAGTCCTTGATGCGGTTGATCGTCGATTCGCCGAAGCGCTTGGCGAGATCGGCGAAGGTCGGCTTCAGCGCGTCCTGGAACTTCGCCGTGTCGACCTTTTCGACGACCTGCATGCCGAGCCCGCGCAGCTGGTCGATGCCGGTCTTCTCCACCTTCGCGACCTCGTCCTTGCAAATCGCCATGGCGGCCGTCGCCTCTTCCTGCAGCACGCGCTGGTCGGCCGCCGAAAGCGACGCGAACGCGGCGGGTGAAATGACGAGCGCCACCGGCGTGAAGGCGTGGTTCGTGATCGTCAGGTACTTCTGCACCTGGCCGAAGCGGTTGTTGATGATGGCGCCGATCGGGTTTTCTTGCCCGTCCATCACGCCCTGCTGGAGGGCCGTGAACACTTCCGGGATCGCCATCGGCGTGGGCTGGGCGCCCAGCGCGCGCCAGACCTGGATGTGGATCTGGTTTTCCTGCGTGCGGATCTTGAGACCCTTCACGTCGTCGACGCCCGAGACGGGGCG
>JAYRKO010000144.1:0-6416 GCA_041905745.1 Tagaea sp.
GTCAGCTTCAGGAAGCCCATCAGCTTCTGCAGGCCGGGCGGCTGGAAATAGACGCCGATGATGCCGCCCGTGGCGATCAGCAGCGGGATCAGCGGCACGAAGCGGATCGCGCGCAGGGCCCGGCGCAATCGGCCGGGGCCGGGCGGGGGCGGGGCCGAACGGTCGACGACCGTCAGCGGAAGTCCGTCTTCACCCGTCGCGGGCTTCTCATCGGTCATCGGTGGTTCCGGGCCTGATGGCGCCCGACTTTAAGTCGGTTTCGCGCATCCGGTCTATGTGCGGTGCGCGCGGACAGGGACGGGTACGAGCGCCGGTTCGGCCTCGGGATGGCCGCCCTCGGGCGGATCGTCGTCGTCTGCGGCCATGATCGCAGCGCCCACCGCCGCCGATCCCCACGTGATCGCGAAGACCGCCAGCAGCATGAAGACGACGACCCCGCGCGGTCGCGCGGCCGCCACGACGGTGCCGAAGCCGCCGATATCGAACCACACGAGCGCGCCCAGCACGGCCCAGCCGACCCCCACGCCGATGGCGAGGTGCGGCAGCAGCGATACGAAGGGCGGCAGCTTCGGGGGACGACGGAAGGCGGACATGAGCGTAAGACTAGCCTGCCGTCGGCCTCTGCGAAACTGCGGCAGGATGATGCAGTCTCAAGCCTTGGCGACGTCGACGCTTTTCCCGCCCGCGGCACTGCTGGCCAGCGCCGCCGCCACGAAGTTGAGCCCCTCGACCCCGTCGTGCGCGAGCGGCAGGTCGGGGGCCGCTTCGTCGCCCGTCTCGCCCGCCCGCCGCGCGCCGATCAGGTCCGCGAAGTCGGCATAGAGGTTGGCGAACGCCTCGTGCAGGCCTTCGGTGTGGCCGGTGCGCTTCATGCGGCTCGCGCGCAACGCATTGGCCGACAGAAGCGGGCTGCCGGCTTCGACCGTGCGGCTCTCGCCGTCGAGCCCCGCGATCGTCAGATAGTCGCGCGCGGAATGGCGCCACGCGACGTGGCCTTGCGTGCCGAAAACGCGCACGCTGATGTCGTTCTGCGCGCCCGCCGCCGCCTGGCTTGCGACCAGCGCGCCCGTCGCGCCGCCCGCAAGACGGAAGCGCACATGCGCGTAGTCGTGGACCGCGCGCCCGGGCATCAGCGTACCGACCTCGGCCGAGACCTGCGCCATGCGCCGGCCCGATACGAAGCAGGCGAGATGGTGCGCGTGCGTGCCGATGTCGCCCAGTACGAGCGAGGGGCCGGAGATTTCGGGGCGCAGCCGCCAGCGGCGCGCGGCATCCGGCCCGTCCTCGACCTTGCGGGCGAGGCCCGAGCCCAGATACTCGACGAGCACGATGCGGATTTCGCCGATCTCGCCGCGCGCCACGCGCTGGCGCGCTTCGCGCACCATCGGATAGCCCGCGTAGGCGTGCGCGAGCGCCAGGACGAGCCCCTTGTCGCGCGCCAGTTTCGCGAGTTCGGCCCCTTCGCGCGGGTCGTTGCACAGCGGCTTGTCGAGCATCACGTGCAGGCCCGCCTCGAGCGCCGCCTTCGTATAGGCGAAATGGCTGTCGTTGGGCGTGCAGATCGCCACCGCATCGAGCCGGTCGCGTTCGGCCGCGATCAGCGTGTCCATGTTTGCGTGGATGCGATCGCGCGCAATACCCCATTCGGTGCCGGCGGCAAGCCCGCGTGCGGCGTCGCGCGAGGGAACGGCGGCGACGAGATCGAAGCGCCCGTCCATCGTCGCGGCGATGCGGTGGACCGGGCCGATCATCGACGGGGCAGCGCCGCCGACCATCGCCATGCGCAGGCGGGTCATTTGCCGACCGCCCCGTGCGCCGGCACGTCGCCGATTTCGTCCATCTTCGCTTCGAGCAGCTTCGTCATGCGGGCGACTTCCTTCGCGTATTTCGGATCGGCGTGGACGTTGAACAGCTCCAGCGGGTCGGCTTCGCAGTCGAAGAATTCCCACTCCGGCGGTTCGCCCCCGGGCAGCGTGCCGGCAAGCCCGAAACCCTGATTGTACCAATAGATCAGCTTGTAGCGCCGGTCGCGGATGCCGTAATGGGCGTAGGCGTTGTGGTATTCGTCGCGATGCATCCAGTAGCGATGGTAGGCGACCGTCGGCCAGTCGGCCGGCGTCTGGCCGCGCAACATCGTGCGCAGGCTGCGGCCCTGCATGTAGCTCGGGATTTTCAGGCCGGCGACGTCGAGGAAGGTTGGCGCGAAATCGACGTTCGATGCGATCGCGTCGACAATGCCGCCCGGCGCGATCTCGGCGGGAAATCGCGCAAGGAACGGCATCTGGAACGATTCCTCGTACATGAAACGCTTGTCGTACCAGCCGTGCTCGCCGAGGAAGAATCCCTGGTCGGACGTGTAGATGACGAGCGTGTCGTTCGCGAGGCCCTCGCGGTCGAGGAAATCGAGGAGCCGGCCGACGCTTTCGTCGATCGAGGCGACGGTTCGCAGATAGCGCTTGATGTAGCGCTGGTACTTGAACGCGTCGTATTCGGCCTGCGTGGCGAAAGAAAAGCCTTCGCCGGTGTCCTTGTCGATGAGCCGGCCGCCGGGAATGTTCGCGAGCTTGGGCAGCTTGCGCACGTCCATGTGCGGCAGCACGCGTTCGCCGATCTCGTCGCCGCCTTCGGGCTGGACGAGCCCGAGATCGAGATAGGTCATGTCGTCGGCGATACGCATCTTCGCCGCCTTGGCAGCGCGCGCGCGGTTCTTGTAGTCGTCGCCGAACGTATCGGGCAGGCGGACGTCCTCGGCATAGAGGCCGCGGTTCTTCGGGTGCGGCTCCCACGAGCGGTGCGGGGCCTTGTGGTGGCACATCAGGAAGAAGGGTCGGCTCCGGTCGCGGGCGGCAAGCCAGTCCACGCACATGTCGGTGATGACGTCCGTCACGTAACCCTTGCGGACGACGTGGCCCTGCGGCTCGTGGAAGACCGGGTCGAAATAGTCGCCCTGTCCGGGCACGACGGCCCATGCGTCGAACCCGGTGGGTTCGTGCGCGCGCCCTTCGCCCAGATGCCACTTGCCGAACATCGCGGTCTGGTAGCCACCGGCGCGCAGGTGCTTGGCGACGTTGGGCAGGCGGTTGTCGATCGAATCGGCCAGCGTCATCACGCCGTTCACGTGGTTGTACGTGCCGGTCAGGATCGCGGCCCGGCTGGGCGTGCAGATCGAGTTGGACACGTAGCAATGGTCGAGGCGCACGCCCTCGCGCGCGATGCGGTCGAGATTGGGCGTGCTGTTGATGCCGTGGCCGTAGCAGCCGATCGCCTTGGACGCGTGGTCGTCGGACATGATGAACAGGATATTCGGCCGCATGCGGCGTTCCCCCGGGGAAGGCTTGTTGACTTGGCCGCCAGATTAGCGATTTAATCCCCACCGGAAAAGAATTCGGTGGAGACCGCCATCCGCCAGCCCCGGAGGAACCGCCAGCCGATGCGTGGCACCGCGCGCGCACGTGCGAAAACGACGCCCGTCGAGATGCTGCGCGTGCGCCACCGCATGCAGGCGCTGGTGTGCCTGCGCGACTGCGGGCCGATGTCGCGCGTCGACTTGTGCCGCCGGCTGGGCCAGTCGACGACAACGATGACCAAGGTCGTCGCCGACCTGATGTCACTGGGCTGGGTGGGCGAAGGCGAGGCGCGGCCCACCAACGAGCCCGGCCGCCCCGCGACGGCGCTCCACATCAAATCGGTGGCGCCCGCCGTGCTGGTCGCGGTCGTCGAGCCGCGGCGCGTCACGACCGCGCGCGTCGGCCTCGACCTGTCGCCGGCCGACCAGCGCACGGTACGCCTCGATGTCGCGGGCCTTGCGGGGGACGCGGCGGTCGGCGCCATTGCCGCGCTGATGGCGCGCGAAGCCGCGCGCCTTGCCGCCGCCGGAAAGCCTGTCGCGGCCGCCGCCGTCGCGGCGCCGGGCACGACCGACGCGCGCCTGCGCATAAGCCGCTACGCGCTGTTTTTCGGTTGGCGCAATCTCGACGTTGCGGGCCCGGTCGAGGCGGCGCTGGGATTGCCCGCGTTGCTGGTCAACAACACGCGCGCGATGGGGCTGGCGGAATTCCGCCATCTCGGCCTGCCGCCGGGCGAATCGCTGCTGTTCGTGCAGGCGCGTCACGGCGTGGGAGCTGCCCTCATCGACGCCGGATCCGCCGAGCTGGGCGCGCCTTCGGCGTTCAGCGAGCTGGGCCACATGCCGGTGGGCCGCAACGCGCTGGTCGCGGGCCTGCCCGAGCGCACGGCCGTCGTCGAAGTGCTGCGCGAGTCGTATTTGCGCGGCGTGCTGGGGGCGGGCGAGGAAACCGCATCGGTCGTGCAGGCGATGGAGGAACGCGCCGCCCGCGGCGAGCGCCGGGCCGCCGCCCTGCGCGCGCAGACGGCCGACAATCTCGCCGCGGCGCTGGGGGCCGCGATCAACCTGCTGATGCCCGCGCGCATCGCCATCGGCGGCATGTACGCCGAAGCGTCGGATGCGTTCCTTGCCGACGTGCGCGCGCGCCTGCCCGCCCATGCGCAGGCCGAACTGCTCGAAGGGCTCGATCTTGCGCGCACGGCGCTGGGGCCGGACGGTGCCGTCGCCGGCGGGGCGCTGGTCGCGTTCGACCGGCTGCTGCGCGAAGCGTCATCCTATCGCCGCCGGACAGGGGTGCGATGAGCGGAGAAAGCGACATCCGCCGCCGCACGCGCGAGCGCGAGCGCGCCTCGCGCAACCGCATGCTGCGCCTCAACCTGCTCTCGGCGGCGATCGGCCTGTTCGTCTGGTGGTTCGCCGCGCAGATGAAACTCGCCGGCCTGCCGGGTCCCGAGGCTGTCGCCAGGCGCGCGGTCGAGCTTGCATCCAACGGCATCCTGTTTCGCGACGCCGCTGCGTCGCTGCGCCGCGTGCTGCTCGGTTTCGCGCTGGGGACCGCACTTGCCGTGCCGGTCGGCTTCCTGATGGGCTGGTATGCGTGGGCGCGCGGCACGATCGAGCCCTACGTGCAGTTCTTCCGCACGATCCCGCCGCTGGCGATGATCCCGCTCGCGATCGTGTTCCTGGGCATCGGCGAGGTGCCGAAGGTCTTCGTCATCACGCTGGCGGCCTTCCTCGTTTCGGTCATCGCGACCTTCCAGGGCGTGGTGAATGTCGACCGCATCCTGATCAATGCCGCGCGCGTGCTGGGGGCGGGCGACGGAGCGGTGTTCCGCAAGGTCGTCATCCCGGCCTCGATGCCCTTCATCCTCGTGGGCATGCGCACGGGGCTGGGGGCGGCGTGGTCGACGCTGGTGGCGGCCGAACTCATCGCCGCGCAGGAAGGCCTCGGCCACCGCATGCAGCAGGCGCAGGTCTATTACGATCTCGAGACGATTTTCGCGGCCCTCATCGTCATCGGCCTGATGGGCCTTGCGATGGACCGCTTCCTGCTGTGGCTCGACGCGCGTCTTACCTCGTGGCAGGAGCGGCGATGAGCGTTCCCAAGATCGCCTTCGAGAACGTGTCGTGCTCGTTCCTGCTGAAGGACGAGGAGGTACGCGCGGTCGACCGTCTGTCGCTCGACATCGCCGACGGCGAAATCGTCACGCTCGTGGGGCCCTCGGGCTGCGGCAAGTCCACGCTGATGAACATGGTGGCGGGCCTGCAGGAGCCCACCGGCGGGCGCGTGCTCGTCGACGGTGCGCCGGTCGACGGGCCGGGCCCCAAGCGCGGCGTCATCTTCCAGCAATACGCGCTGTTCCCGTGGCGCACGGTCGCCGAGAACGTGGCCTTCGGGCTGGAGATTGCGGGCGTGCCGGCGGCCGCGCGCGAAGCCGCGGTTGCGCGTGCCCTCGATCTCGTCGGGCTTTCGGCCTTCGCGGGCGCGCTGCCCAAGAACCTGTCGGGCGGCATGAAGCAGCGCTGCGCCATCGCGCGCGCCTACGCGGTCAACCCGGCCGTGCTGCTGATGGACGAGCCGTTCGGCGCGCTCGATGCGCTCACCCGCATCACGTTGCAGGACCAACTTCTCGAAACCTGGCAGCGCGACAAACGCACGATCCTGTTCATCACCCACGACGTGGACGAAGCGGTCTATCTCGCGCATCGCGTCATCGTGATGGCCGCGCGCCCGGGCCGCATCCACGCCGAGATCAAGGTCGACCTGCCGTACCCGCGCGACGAGGCGATGCGCCTGTCGCCCGAATTCCGCGACCTGCGCAATCGGGTCTGGAACGCCGTCTTCCACCAGCATTGAAAAACGAAGCCCCAAGGAGGAACCCCGCCATGACCGACCGGAAGAAGCACAAGGCCTCGCGCCGGAAATTCCTGCACCTCGCCACAGCCGCGGCCGGTGCGGGCTTCGTCGCGCGCGCGATGCCCGTCCTCGCGCAGGCCGCGATGAAGGTGCGCGTGGGCTATATCGGCGATTTCCACGGCACGTCGATCACGGCCGTCGCCAGCAAGCTCG
>JAYRKO010000145.1:0-6377 GCA_041905745.1 Tagaea sp.
AGGATGTCGTCGATCGACGTGCCGTCGAGGCACATCTGAAGACCGATCTTCAGGAAGGGGCTGCGCATCGCTTTAAGGCGCGCTTCGGCGTCCGCGATGCTGTGCCGGCTGGTCGCGCGCGCGAATGCGACGAGGTCCGCCAGATCCTGGTCGAGAACGTGGTCTTCCCGGAACATCGATGCGGCGGCGGAAAGTGCGTCCGAAATCTCGCCGAGCCGGAAGGCGAGGAATCCGGCGACGACCGTTCCGCCGAAAACGATCACGACGCCGGTCGGGTCGAAGAAGCGCGCGTCGCTTCCCTCGTGCAAGATCACGAACGAAAGCAGCGCGATCGCCCCGACGAGGCCGATCGTCGTCGACATCGTTTGCCCGCTACCGACCGTCGGGCGCTTCAAATTTCCGGCTTGTGCAGCCACAGACTTCTCCAGATCGAAACTCGGTGGAGAATGTCTACAAACTCAATCAAATTCCTTGAGTTAGGTCAATTTCCGCACTGCAGAAAAATCCCCGTTTTTGAACCTTTACAGATACTTAATGGTGATCTTGTGCGGTAAATGCAGTTTTCTTTGACGGATTGCGTCAGGCCTCGGGCAGCATGGCCTGTTCGGCCAGGTTTGCCTGCACCGAAAGGCGTACGCCTGCGTTCGCCGCGCCATAGCCGGCATAACCCTGACGCTGGACGATTTCGAAAAAGAAACCGCCATCGAGCGATGTCGTGTAGGCGTGCAGAAAGGTGCCCGCCGCATCGCGGTCGTAGAGAATATCGAGCTTCTTCAATCCGGCGAGTTCGGCGGACGACAGGTCCGTCCGGACCTCAAGATCGTCGTAGTAGTTCTCGGGCACGGGAAGCATGTCGATACCGCTGGCGCGCAGAGTCGCCACCGTCGACTTGATGTCCGAAGTCCGGAGTGCGATGTGCTGGACGCCCGACCCGAAAAAATCGGTCACGAAACGCGCCGACAGGGTGCGGTGGCTCTGCGATCCGTTGAGGACCAGCCGGAAGCCGCCATGTGCCTTTCCGAGACCGCTCTCGACGACCTGGCTCTGCACGACGCCACCGGGATCGAGGACGGCCTGGCTCGGCGTCTTCGACGCGTCGAACAGCGACGTATAGAAGAGAAGCCAGCTCAGCATCTCCTCGTACTGCATCGTCTGCGACACGTGGTCGACGTCGACGAGACCGGCATCCGCCTTCGGCGTACCGACGGGCAGGAAATCCACGTCGGACCATTTCCCGAGATCCGTTGCGTCGTCGACGAAATAGAGCAGGCTGCCGCCGAGTCCGCGCACGGCCGGAATATCGAGTTCGCCCGGACTGACGGCACCCTTGTGCGGCGTGTCGAGAAGCGCACGGGCGCGTTCCAGGGCCTTGCGGGCGTCAGGCACCTTCAATGCGAGCGCGCACACGGATGTCCCGTGCGTGATCTGGTAGGAGTGCGCGAAACCCTCCTTGTCGCTGTTGAGGACGATGCGGATTCTTCCCTGCCGCCACAGTGATACGTCCTTCGACCGGTGCTGGCCCGTACGAGCGAACCCCATGGCCGAAAGGAACGTCTCGAAGCGGCCGCGTTCGGACTCGTCGATGGCGAATTCGATGAATTCGACGCTCTCGACCGCGCCGGGTGCCGGCATCGGGGCGGCACCGGGCACGGCGCTCGCCGTTTTGCGGCCCGTTTCGTCCATCAGCGCGATCAAGGAGCGGCGGCCGTCGAGCGCAACCGATCGGGCGGAGCCCGCGCGGAAGCGGTCGTTGAAGATTTCGAGCGACAGGAAGCCGTCATAGCCGGTCGTGGTCAGCGCATCCATGAACCCGACGAGATCGAACTCGCCCTGACCCGGCAGGCAGCGCCAATGCCGCCCCCAGGAGAGATAGTCCATCTGCATGCGCGGTGCGTCCGCGATCTGCACGAGGAAAATCCTGTCGCCGGGGATGGCCCGGATCGGGTTGAACTCGAGGCCGCGAGCGCAGATATGGAACGTGTCGAGCACGGTGCCGACCGCCGAGTGGTCGGCACGACGGACGATTTCCCAAGCATCGCGGTAATCGTTGATATGCCGACCCCAGGCCAGCGCCTCGTATCCGACGCGAAGGTTCCGCTTCGCCGCGCGCTCGCCCAATTCGCGAAAATCCGCGGCAAGGCGGTCGATGCCGCCTTGCGCATCGGGTGCGACGCTCGAGCACACGAACAGCAGGTCGGTGCCGAGTTCCTGGAGCAGGTCGAACTTTCGCTCGGCGCGGTCGAACGTCCGCTGCCGCTTCTCCGCTGGCATTCCTTCGAAGTCGCGGAACGGCTGGCAGGTGACGATCTTGAGTTCGAGATCCTCGCAAAGGCGCCGGACTTCGGTGGGCGATCCCGGATACGCGATCAGATCATTTTCGAAAAGCTCGACCGCCCTGAAACCCGCCGCCGCGATCGCTTCCAGCTTTTCGCGCAGATTGCCCGAAACGCAAACCGTCGCGATCGAGGTTCTCATGGGCTGCCCCGCCGTTCGGCCGAACCGCCGACCATCGGCAGCCCCGCATGGATGCGATTATGCACCCGCAGGCTTGGGTGACCAGTCCGTTTTTCCCTTGTCCGTCCCGGCGACGGAATAGAGCGCTGTCGGGGCATTGCGAGTTTTCTGGAATTCTTCCAGCGTCTGGCCGCGCATCGCCGCATAGATGTGCAGGTTGGAAACGCCGACGACGGCGCCGAGCTTTTCGAGCATGAAAAAGATCGCGCCGTAGCGGATCAGGCCGCGCCAGTCGCGTCGGCGGATGAGGTCGCGCTCCTCTTCGGGCAGGGAAGCCGCCTCGAAGCACGCTTCGGGATCGGCGAGGAAGCGCGCACGCATCTCGGGCGCGATCAGCGAGTGGAGGAATTTGTTGATCCGATAGCCCTTCACGCTGCGCGCGAGCGTGAAGGGGTAGGTGCCGGGCAGCTTTTCGACACCCGCAAGCTGGTGCCCGATATGCGTCCTGTGGGACTCCGCCTCGGCACCAACCGATGGCTCGGCGGCGTTCTCGTAGATCGCGGTGGCAATTCCGGCCATCGAGGGCAGGTAATAGGTCTGGTGGATCTTGTTCACGCGCGCCGACAGGGCGCCGCGCATGATCAGCCACATGATGACTTCCGCCCCTTCGAGCCCGCCGAGCGTCGCGTATTCGGCATGGGTCATGCCCGCGAGGGCTTCGGGATCGTTCTCGAGCAAGTCGAGGAACCGGATGTCCCAAGGCGTATTGTTGAAGCCGGCGCGCTCGCCGTGCACCTGATGGGACAGCCCGCCCGTCGCCACGATCGCGACCGAAATATCCTCCGGATAGCTCTCGATCGCGCGGCGCAGCGCCTTCCCTAGATTGAAGCACCGCCGCGCCGACGGAATGGGAAATTGCAGAACGCCGACCTGGAGCGGCACGATGGGCACGGGCCATTTCGGCTTGCTCGCCATCATCATGCACAGGGGCGAGAAGCACCCGTGATCGAGCGCCTTGTCCTGAAAGAAGGACATGTCGAACTCGTCGGCGACGAGCGAGGCACCGATATGCTGGGCAAGACGGGAATGCCCTTCCACGGGCGGAAGGTCGCGCGGGCCGCCGCCTTCGTCGGCGACGGGATATTTCTCGCCGATTCCCAGCGCAAAGGCAGAATAGTGATCGAAGAAGAACGACGTCACATGGTCGTTGAAGATGAAGACGAGCGCGTCAGGCCGCTTTGTCTCGATCCACGTGCGCACCGGCGAGAATGCTTCGAAGATCGGCGCCCAGACGGGATCGCTGCGCTTGTCCTTGTCGAAGGCGAAGCCGATGGTCGGTGTGTGCGAGGCGGCGATCGCGCCGATGATCCGTGCCATTTTCCTGCTTCCTATTTCTTCAACGCGTCGACGCTGTCGAGTGTATCGACGTAAACAAGACCCGCCTTTGAAAGGCCTTCGCGCATCCCGTAGAGATCGAGACCCAAGACCCCGGACGCAAGCTGTGCCCGCTTGCCGTCTTCTGCTTCCGCGCGCGCTTTCGCCTTTTTCGCAACTTCGACTGCTTGTGCACGTGGCACGACGACGACGCCATCGTCGTCAGCAACCACGACGTCCCCGGGATTCACGCAGACGCCCGCGCATACGATCGGAATGTTGACGCTGCCGAGCGTCGCCTTGACCGTTCCCTTGGCCGATATCGCGCGCGACCAGACGGGAAATTCCATGTCCTCCAGCGCCGCCACGTCCCGGCAACCCGCATCGATGACAAGACCGACGACGCCCCGGGCGCGCAGCGAGGTCGCCAGCAATTCGCCGAACATCCCGTCTTCGTTGTCCGCGCTCACGCCGACGACGAGCATGTCGCCGGGGCGGCACTGCTCGACGGCAACATGAAGCATCCAGTTGTCGCCGGGGTGGGCGAGGACCGTAATCGCGGTTCCGGCCGCATGCGAGCGATGCCAGACCGGTCGCATGTAGGGCTTCATCAGGCCGAGGCGCGAATAGGCTTCGTGGACCGTCGATACGCCGCAGGCGCCGAGCGTGCGGACCGTCTCCGCATCCGTGCGCTCGACATTCCGGACGACGACGGGCTTCACGACAGCTCCTCGACGACGGCCGGGAATATGCGCTGATATGCCTCGCCATATGTCATCGGTTTGCCGGAGTTCCGGCCGCCCTGCATGCCGCGATTGAGCGCGACACGGGTGTAGTATCCCCACAGATGCTTCTGGGCGGCGAGGATCTCGAAGGTCTTGCGCTTCGTCTCCCAGACTGCATCGATGTTGAGAATGACGTTCGGCTTGTAATTGCACTGCTCGGGCTGGTGCGGCTCGAACAGGAACACGGCCGGCGCGCTGTAGCTGCGCTCCGGATCGGGCTTGTGGCCGGCGGCCTGTGCGATCACGCGGGCTTCCTGCGCGAAGCGGGAGGCTTCGGGATGGTCGCCGTTGTAGGGGTCTTCCATCGCGTGCGTGAGCACGAAGGAAGGCTTGACCTCGCGATAAATGTCGACCATCCGGTCGAGCATCGCTTCGGTCAGGCGTAGCGGGTAGTCGCCGGCATCGAAGAACTCGATCTCGGCGCCGAGCATTGCGGCGGCCTGTTCGGATTCCTTCTTTCGCTGCGCTTTGACGTCGTCGAGCGAGACACCCGCCTTTTTCCATGCCCACTGGCTTTCGCCGCGCTCGCCGAAGGCGAGGCACACGATCTTCACGCGATAGCCCTTCTGGACGTGGAGCGCGATGGCACCGGCCGCGCGCCAGACGAAGTCGCCCGGATGGGCGGATACGACCAGTGCAGACTTTCCCGACGAACTCATGGCTTCTTCCTCAAGCTGCGTTCTGCCGCGACGCCGACCCCGCGCCGCGGTCCTGATAGAATGCATAACCGTCGAACAGCGCGCGCGCCGTTCGCACGAGGCCCGCTTTCTCGACGACCGGTGCCGTATCCAATCCGCCGATCTCGAGCCGCACGGAGAATTCGCCCGTCGGGTGCTCGACGGCCAGCGTCTTCACACGGCCCGGCGGCAGATGCGCCGCGCGCGCGGCCGGCGTGCCGGGAAGGACACAGGCCGTCGCGACGGACACGGCCGCGAACACACCGATAGAGGCGTGACAGACGTGGGGAATGAAGCTGCGCGTGCAGACGCTGCCGCCGGCCGCCGGCGGCGCCACGAGCGCCATCTTCGGGATGACCTTGTCCTTCACGTCGCCAAGCCCCATGAGCAGCCCGGCCGCGAGGCGGATTTCCTCGAGGCGCGCTTTGAGTTCGGTGTCGGCGTCGAGGTCCTCGCGGCTCTCGTAACCCGTGCGCCCCAGCGCGTCGGCCGCAAGGACGACGACAGGCATCCCGTTGTCGACGAGCGTCGCCTCGACGCCGCAGACGATATCGACCGCGTTGCCGGTCGGCAGCAGCTTGCCGCACACCGAGCCGGCGGCGTCGAGGAAATTGACCGCGATGGGTGCCGAGGTGCCGGGAACGCCGTCGATGCGGGCATCACCTTCGTAATTGACCAGACCGTCCGGCGTTTCGACGACGAGTTCGGCAAGCGTGCCGGTATTGACGGTGCGCACGCGCACGCGCGTCACCGGGGCGCTCGCCGCGACAAGTCCGCGTTCGATCGCAAAGGGTGCTACGCCCGAAAGGATGTTTCCGCAATTCGGCGTGGTGTCGACGGCCGCTCGATCGACCGAGACCTGGCAGAACAGGAAGTCGATGTCGCAATCCGCATCCTTCGATCTGGAAACGATCGCGACCTTGCTGGTGAGCGGGTGGGCGCCGCCGATACCGTCGACCTGCCGGGGATCGGGCGACCCGAGGATGGCGAGCAGAGCCGCATCGCGTGCCGCAGCCTCGCGCGGAAGATCCTCGGCGAGGAAATAGGCGCCCTTCGACGTTCCGCCACGCATCATCATGCATCGGAC
>JAYRKO010000146.1:0-6371 GCA_041905745.1 Tagaea sp.
CCCGCCCGTCCAGCCGCGCTCGGTTTCCGGACTCAGCACGTTGAGGCGCTTGGCGATGAATTCGGCCACCGCCTGCGCCTTGTCGGGCTCGGCCAGCAGCTGCGGGTCGAGCGCGCCGAGGATGGCCGCCTGCTCGACCGCGTCGCGCGAGCCGACGCGACGCGCCAGCGCGCCGATCATCGCCTTGGCCGCGCGCGCGCGCTCGACCGCACTGCGCAGGTCGTTGCCCGCGCGCATGGCGCCGTCGGCACCCGTCAGCGTCATGCCGTCGATGCCGCCCGCGATGAGGTAGTCCTCCATCGCGCGCTCGTCCTTGAGGTAGACCTCGGAGGAACCGCGCTTCACCTTGTAGAGCGGCGGCTGGGCGATATAGACGTAGCCCTTCTCGATCAGCGCGGGCATCTGGCGATAGAAGAAAGTCAGCAGCAGCGTGCGGATGTGGCTGCCGTCCACGTCGGCGTCCGTCATGATGACGATCTTGTGGTAGCGGCACTTCTCGACGTCGAATTCCTCGGTGCCGATGCCGGTGCCGATGGCCGTGACGAGCGTGCCGATTTCGGCCGAGGACAGCATCTTGTCGAGCCGCGCGCGCTCCACGTTCAGGATCTTGCCCTTGATGGGCAGGATCGCCTGGAACACGCGGTTGCGCCCCTGCTTGGCCGAGCCGCCGGCCGAATCGCCCTCGACGATGAAGATCTCGGATTTCGACGGGTCGCGCTCCTGGCAGTCGGCGAGCTTGCCGGGCAGCGAGGCCATGTCGAGCGCGCCCTTGCGGCGCGTGAGTTCGCGCGCCTTGCGCGCGGCTTCGCGCGCGGCGGCGGCCTCGACGATCTTCTGCACGATGCGCTTGGCGTCGGCCGGATGCTCCTCGAACCATTGCTGGAGCTTGTCGTTGCAGATCTGCTCGACCACGGGGCGGACTTCGGAGGAAACGAGCTTGTCCTTGGTTTGCGAGGAGAACTTGGGATCAGGCACCTTGACCGACAGCACGCAGGTCAGTCCCTCGCGCGCGTCGTCGCCGGAAAGCGCCACCTTCTCCTTCTTGCCCGCATTCTCGCCCGCCACGCGCGCGATCGTGCGCGTCAGCGCGCCGCGGAAGCCGGCGAGGTGCGTGCCGCCGTCCTTCTGCGGGATGTTGTTCGTGAAGCACAGCATCGACTCGTGATAGGCGTCGGTCCATTCCATCGCCACTTCGACGGTGATGCCGTCCTTCTCGCCCTTCATCGTGATGGGCGCGTGCAGCGCCTGCTTCGAGCGGTCGAGATATTTGACGAACGCCTCGATGCCGCCTTCGTAGTGCAGCTCGACCTTCTTGGGTTCGACGCCGCGCTCGTCCGACAGCACGAGGCGCACGCCGGAATTGAGGAAGGCGAGTTCGCGCAGGCGGTGCTCGAGCGTGTCGAAGTCGAATACGGTCTTCGTGAAGGTCTCGGTCGAGGGCAGGAAGGTCACTTCCGTGCCGCGCCCGTCGCCCTGCGGGCCCACCTCGGCGAGCGGGGCCACCGCCTCGCCGTGGCGGAATTCCATCGCGTAGGACTTGCCGCCGCGCCAGATGCGCAGCTTCAGCGACGACGACAGCGCGTTCACCACCGACACGCCCACGCCGTGCAGGCCGCCGGAGACCTTGTAGGAGTTCTGGTCGAACTTACCGCCCGCGTGCAGCTGGGTCATGATGACCTCGGCCGCCGAGACGCCTTCCTCGGGATGGATGTCGGTCGGGATGCCGCGGCCGTTGTCGCGCACCGTGACCGACCCGTCGGCGTTGAGCGTCACCTGGATCGCGTCGCACCAGCCGGCCAGCGCTTCGTCGATCGCGTTGTCGACGACCTCGTAGACCATGTGGTGCAGGCCCGTGCCGTCGTCGGTGTCGCCGATATACATGCCCGGGCGCTTGCGCACCGCATCGAGGCCGCGCAGCACCTTGATCGAATCGGCGCCGTAGGCGGCCGAGGCGTCTTCGATGCTCTTGGTGGGAACGTTCTTGTCGGTCTGGGTCATGTTCGCAAGTCCTTCAGGCGGAAACCGCCCCGCCGGCGGCGACGCGCAGCACGTGCGCGCGCCCGGCGAGCGGGGCGAAAGCGTCCTCGTCGGCCCCCGTCGCCCAGAACTGGGCGCCGAGTGCGGCGAGTTCGTCGAAAAGATGGGCGCGGCGCTGCGGGTCGAGATGCGCCGCGATTTCGTCGAGCAGCAGGATGGGCGGCGCGCCGCGCTCGGCCGTCAGCTCGCGCGCGTAGGCGAGCACGAGCGAGACGAGCAGCGCCTTCTGTTCGCCGGTCGACAGGCGCGCGGCAGGCGCGTCCTTCTCGGCCCAGTGCGCGACGAGATCGCCGCGATGGGGGCCGAAGGCGGTCGTGCCGCTCTCGGCGTCCGCCGCGCGGTTGGCGCCAAGGATCTCGCGCGCGCGTTCTTCGAGTGCGAGTGCCGGCATCTCGGCGCACAGCCGTTCGATCTCGCCCGCCAGCGACAAAGCGGGCGTGGGGAACGGGCCGACGGCCGCGCGCGCCGCGCGGTCGAGCCGCGCCACGGTCTGCGCGCGCGCGATGGCGATGGCCGTGCCGTGGCGCGCGAGGGATTCTTCGAGGGCCGAGAGCCACGCGGGGTCCGCCCCGCCCTCGGCCAGCAGGCGCGCACGTTCGCGCAGCGAATGTTCGTAGGCCGCCACCTGCCCCGCATGCTCGCTGTCGAAACCGAACACGAGCCGGTCGAGGAAGCGTCGGCGGCCACCCGCACTTTCGGCGAAAAGCCGGTCCATCTCGGGCATCAGCCACACGACGGCCAGACGTCGCGCCAGCTCGGCCTGGCCGCGCTGCGGCTTGCCGTCGATGCGCACGACGCGCTTGCCCGCCTCGCCGTGGCCGGTGCCGACATGCAGGTTCTCGCCCGCACAGCGCAGCTCCGCCGAAACGGCCCACGGCCCCGCCCCGCCCGTGCGGTCGGGTTCGTGGACGCGCGCGCGGCGCATGCCGCGCCCGGGGGCGAGGAACGAGATCGCTTCGAGGAGATTGGTCTTGCCCGCGCCGTTGGGCCCGACGAGCGCCACGGGCCCGGCGGGCACGTCGAGGCGCAGCGACGCGTAGCAGCGGAATTCGGTAAGGTCGAGGCGCAGCACCGCCGCGCGGGCCTCGCCGCGCGGGGCGGCCGCCGGGAAGGGAACGATCCGGGCGGGGACCGCCGTCACCTCAGACGCGCATCGGCATGAGGACGTAGAGCGCGCTCGGGTCGGCGGCGTCGGCCACGAGCGTGGGCGAAGCGGCGTCGGCCATCTTGAAGGTCGCGTTCTCGCCCTCGATCTGTTCGGCGATGTCGAGCAGGTAGCGCGCGTTGAAGCCGATCTCGATCGTCGGCCCCTGATAGGCGATCTCGATTTCCTCGCTCGCCGTGCCCGCATCCGGGCTGTTGGCGGTGAGCGTGAGAAGGCCCTTGGACGCGGCGAGCTTCACCGCGCGCGACTTCTCGGTCGAGATGGTGGCCACGCGGTCGACGGCGGCGGCGAACAGCTTGCGGTCGACTTCCATCGACTTGTCGTTGCCCGACGGGATCACGCGCTCGTAATCCGGGAAGGCGCCGTCGATGAGCTTGGAGACGAGCACCGCATCGCCGAAGGCGAAGCGCACGCGCGTGTCGGAGAGCGAGACCTGCACGGCCCCCGCCGCCTCGTCGATGAGCTTGCGCACTTCCATGACGGTCTTGCGCGGCAGGATGACGCCCGGGATCTTCGCGGCCCCGTCGGGCAGCGGCATTTCCAGGCGCGCCAGCCGGTGGCCGTCGGTCGCCACGGCGCGCAGCACGTCCACGCCGCCCGACTTGGCGGCATGGATGTAGATGCCGTTGAGGTAGTAGCGCGTCTCCTCGGTCGAGATCGCGAAGCGCGTCTTGTCGATGAGCGTCTTCAGGTCCTCGGCGAGGATCTCGAAGCCGTGCGGCAGGTCGCCCGCCGCCATCTTCGGGAAGTCGTCGGACGGCAGGGCCGCGAGGCTGAAGCTCGACCGGCCGGCGCGCAGCGCGACCTGGCCCTTTTCGGACGACCATTCGAGGCCGACCTGGCTGCCGTCGGGCAGCTTGCGCACGATTTCGTAGAGCGTGTGGGCCTGCACGGTCGTCGAACCGGCCTTGGCGACCTCGGCCGGCACCGTCTCGACGAAGGCGACGTCCATGTCGGTCGCGGTCAGCGCGAGCTTGCCCGCACCGCCCTTGCCGCCGGAGGCGTCGAGCAGCACGTTGGAAAGGATCGGGATCGTGTTGCGGCGTTCGACGACGCTCTGGATGTGGCCCAGCG
The DNA here is from genome assembly GCA_041905745.1 of Tagaea sp. GTDB lineage: Bacteria > Pseudomonadota > Alphaproteobacteria > CACIAM-22H2 > CACIAM-22H2 > Tagaea. The sequence continues at coordinate 4,277 of JAYRKO010000146.1, forward strand.
CCTTCAGGAGGGCGGCGCGCTCGATGGTGATCTTCATCTCGGGTGCGGTCTCGAAAAGGGGTGGGATTTAGGACGCGAATCGAGGGATCGGCGAGTATACCAGACGGGCCTTTTCGCGAAAGGTTCTCGACGCCCGAAAGACTGCGAAAAAACGGCCTATTTCAATGCCTTGCGCGCAGCCTCGGCGAGTACGACCCGCACTGCGGCAAGCTGCAGGCGAAGCCCCATCGAGGCGCATTTTTCGGGCGCGGTTTCGCCTTCGCGGCGAAGGCTCTCGGCGACCATTTCGGGCGTCGAGGGAAGATGGACGAAGCCGAACGGCCGCTTGCCCGCAAGCCCCGCCAGATGCCACAGCGCGGCGTTGCACAGGTAAAGCCCCGCATCGTCGGAAAGCCGTGCCGGGATGCCCGCGGCCAGCAGACGCTTCACGATCGGCGCGAAGGGCAGGTTCGCCGCCTTCGTCGCGGGCGCGCCGCGCGCGATCTTGCCGGTGGGCCGCTTTCCGTCGTTGTCGGGATAGGGAAACTTGAGGCCGTTCTTCGCCGTGCGCTCGATGCGCACGCAGGTTTCGCCCGCGGCGAGCCCGAGCGACACGATCGCGACGGGGTCGGTCTCCTCGATCACGGCGGCAAGTGCTTCGGCGATCTTCGCGATCGACACCGGCATGACGCGGCCGACCACGCGCGCCGGCCCGAACCATTCGCCGTCGAGGCGTTCGGCAAGCGACTGGGTGGGATTGGTCTTGTGCGGCCCGAAGCGCTCGAAGCCCGTCAGCAGGATGCGCGGCGCGCGCGCGCCCATCAGGCTTCCAGCATGCGGCGCAGCAGCTCGACGTCCTCGCTGAACGCGGCGTCGGCCGCGCGAAGCTCGTCGATCTTGCGCACGGCGTGCATGACCGTCGTGTGGTCGCGCCCGCCGAACTTGCGGCCGATTTCCGGCAGCGAGCGGCTGGTAAGCTGCTTGGCGAGATACATCGCCACCTGACGCGGGCGCGCCACCTGACGCGCGCGGCGCGGCGAGTGCATGTCGGCCAGACGAATCGCGAAGTGTTCGGCGACCTTCTTCTGGATCTCCTCGATCGTCACGCGACGGTCGGAGGCGCGCAGCAGGTCGTGCAGCACTTCCTGCGCGCTTTCGAGGCTGATCGGACGGCCCACCAGCGTCGAATGCGCGACGATGCGGTTCAAGGCCCCTTCCAGTTCGCGCACGTTGGCGACGATCTTGTGGGCGAGGAATTCCAGCACCTTGGGCGGCATGGCGACGCCGAGTTTCTCGGCCTTCGACTGCAGGATGCCCAGACGCAGCTCGTACGTCGTCGGGTGGATGTCGGCGACGAGACCCCAGCCGAGGCGCGAGCGCACCCGGTCCTCGAGGCCTTCCAGATCGGCCGGGCTCTTGTCGGCCGACAGCACGATCTGCTTGTTCTGGTCCACCAGCGCGTTGAACGTATGGAAGAACTCTTCCTGCGTGGCGTCCTTGCCGGCGATGAACTGCACGTCGTCGACGAGCAGCACGTCCACCGAGCGGAACTGCTCCTTGAAGGACATCGTGTCCTTGAAGCGCATCGCGCGGATGAACTGGTACATGAACTTTTCCGCCGACAGGTACAGCACGCGGCGCTGCGGATGACGCTTGCGGATGTGCCAGGCGATGGCGTGCATCAGGTGCGTCTTGCCGAGGCCCACGCCGCCGTACAGGAAGAGCGGGTTGAACGGAACCTTGGATTCTTCCGCCACGCGGCGCGCGGCGGCGAGCGCGAACTCGTTCGACTTGCCCTGCACGAAGCTCTGGAAGGTGAATCGCGGATCGAGCGGCGCGCCGAAATCCTCGGGCTCGTCGCCCGCGCGGGCGGGGGCCGCGGGCATCGTCGTGCGCACCGCGCCCGACGAAACGGCCGGTCGCGCGACGACCGGCGCCGCCGGCTGCGGCACGGGAACGCCGGCCGCGGGCTGGACCACGATCTCGACGGTGCGCACGAGCTTGTTCTCGGCGCGCCACAGCGTCTTGATGCGGTCGGAATAGTGCTGGCGCACCCAGTCCTGCATGAAGCGGGTGGGTACGGCGATGCGCACCGTGCCGTCCTCGACCGAGACGA
>JAYRKO010000147.1:0-6356 GCA_041905745.1 Tagaea sp.
GAGATCGTCTCGGACAAGGGCCACGACGCCTTCCTGCTCGACGAGCCGGAGTTCCACGCCGTGCTCGGCGGTTTCCTCAACGGTGCGGCCGAGCATCGCGGACTGAAATTCCGATGACCGATCCCGGTGCCCTTCCCGCGGCGGCGCAGGCGCGGCCGCGCGCCACCATCCGCGTCGATCTAAAGGCGATCGCCGAGATGATCGAACCCGGTGCCCGGGTGCTCGACATCGGCTGCGGCGACGGGGCGCTGCTCGACTATCTCGCGCACGAGAAGCAGTGCGACGGGCGCGGCATCGAGATCAGCCAGGCCGGCGTCAATGCGTGCGTGGCGCAGGGCCTGTCGGTCATCCAGGGCGACGCCGACACCGACCTCAAGGACTATCCGACCGGCGGCTTCGACTATGCGATCCTGTCGCAGACGCTGCAGGCGACGTGGGATCCCAAGGCGGTGGTGGGCGAACTCGTGCGCATCGCGCGGCGCGCGGTCGTTTCGTTCCCCAATTTCGGCGTCTGGCACGTACGCATGCGCTTGCTGTTCGGCGGCCGCATGCCGGTCACCGATACGCTCAACGCCGCCTGGTACGAAACGCCGAACATCCATCTGTGCACGATCGACGACTTCGTCGATCTGTGCGCCACGCTGGGCGTGACGATCGAGAAGGCGATGGTTCTCGACGCGGCCGGGCGCCCGCGCGGGCTTTCCGCGCCGGGTCGGCTTGCCAACCTGCTCGGCGAGCAGGGACTGTTCGTGCTGCGCCGGACGCGCTAGGCCGCCGCCACCGCGTTCAGGAACGCGTCGATCCGTTCGCGCAGCGCCTTCGAATCCGACGCCAGCGAACCCGCCGCCCCGCGCACGTCGCCCGCCACGCGGCCGCTCTGGTCGGCCGCCTCGTTGACGCCAACGATGTTCGAGGTGACCTCCTGCGTGCCGGCCGAAGCCTGCTGGACGTTGCGCGAGATTTCCTGCGTGGCGGCCGACTGTTCCTCGATCGCCGCGGCGATGGCCGAGGTGATCTGGTCGATCTCGCGGATCGTGCCGCCGATCGATTCGATGGCCGAAACCGACTCGCCCGTCTCGGTCTGGATCGAGGCGATCTGCTGGCTGATCTCTTCCGTCGCCTTGGCGGTCTGGCTCGCGAGGTTCTTCACTTCCGACGCGACGACGGCGAAGCCTTTGCCGGCCTCGCCCGCCCGCGCGGCCTCGATCGTGGCGTTGAGCGCCAGCAGGTTCGTCTGGCTCGCGATGTCGCTGATGAGCTTGACGACCGCGCCGATGCGCTGTGCCGCCTCGGCAAGGCCCTTCACCTTCTCGTTCGTGTGCGTCGACTGGTCGACCGCGCGGCGCGCCACGGCCGAGGACGAGCTGACCTGACCGGAGATCTCCTTGATCGAGGACGAAAGCTCCTCGGTCGCCGAGGCGACGGTCTGCACGTTGGTCGACGCCTCTTCGGCCGCCGCGGCCACGGCGTTCGCCTGCCGTGCGGTCTCCTCGGCGGTCGTCGACATCGTGGCGGCGGCTTCGTTGAGCCCTTCGACCGACTTGCCGACCGCGCCCAGACGCTGTGTCACGTCGGCATTGAAGGTCTTGATCAGCTCCATCATCTCGCGCGCGCGCTTTTCGCGCGCCGCGATGTCGGCGCGCTCCTTCTCCTGCGCTTCGCGCTGTGCGATCAGGCCGGACTTGAAGATCTCCAGCGTGCGCGCAATGCGGCCGACCTCGTCCTTGCGGTCCGCACCTTCCGCCACGACGTCGGTATCGCCGGCGGCGAGACGTTCGATCGTCGCGCCCAGACGCACGAGCGGTCCGGCGATGAGACGGTTGGCGACCAGAAGTGCGACGGCGAGGCCCAGCACGATCGCGCCCAGCGAGCCGCCGACGAGCAGGGGCAGGCGCGTTTCGTAGAACTGGACGAGTTCCTGGTCGAGGCGACCGATCTCGACCATGTCGCCGGCCGCGATCTTCTGGATGAAGGCGTTGAGCTGCTGCCGGTTCGACCGGTTGGCGTCGTTGTCGCCGAATTCGCGCGCCTTCTCGGGGCTGACCTCGCGACCCAGCCGCGCAAGCTCGGTGCGGAATTCGACGAAGCGTTTCGTCTCGGCCTGCGCCTGCGTGAAGATCTCGCGCTGGTCGGGTGTGACGGCGCCGGCCCACTTGTCCATTTCCGTCGACAGCAGCTTCAGCGAGCCGAGGATTCCCTGACCGTAGCGCGTCGCTTCGTCTTTCGATGCCGACATGTAGACGCCGCGCGAATCCATCACGACCGCGTTGATGAGGCCGTTCACGCGCTCGGCGCTGTTGGAGCGACGCGACGCCGACACGGTCGCGTCGTTGAAGCGGTTGTAGGTCCGCATCGCGTCGATCGCGAAAAGCGTGATGCCGAGGCTGACCAACGCCATGAAGCTGGCGACGATCGCGATTTTCAGCGAGATACGAAGATCAATGAAGCTTTTCATATGGTTATCCTCAATTCAGCCCGCCTTGCGCGTGGCCGGGGGGAGGCCGTGCCCGGCAATGTTGCGGGCGCGGCTTATGTGTGAAATTGACGCATTCCGCATAATTTTTGGTTAAGAGACGTAGGGCGTGCCGACCGGCATGGCGGCCCTGCACGCCCGTCACTTCGGAATAAATCGTGCAGCAGCCTATGGTTAACGTATGGACGATCTTTACTGGCTCTGGATTCCCGCCACGCTGCTCGCCGCTGGCGCGCAGACCGCCCGCAATGCCATGCAGCGCCATCTGACCGAAACGCTCGGCACCGTCGGCGCCACGCATGTGCGTTTCCTCTATGGCTTTCCCTTCGCGCTGGCGTTTCTCGCGGCGGCCTGCGCGTTCGCCGGCCGCCTGCCGCCGATGCCCGATGCGCCCGCGCTCGGCTGGATTGCGGCGGGCGCGCTCTCGCAGATCCTCGCGACCGCGACGATGCTTGCCGCGATGCGCACGCAGTCCTTCGCGCTCGCCGTCGCCTACACGAAGACCGAGCCCTTGCAGGTCGCGATCTTCGCGATGATCGTGCTGGCCGAACCCGTCACGCCGGCAAGCGCGCTTGCCATAGCGCTCGCCTGCACGGGCGTGGTCGCCATGTCGGGCAATCCGTGGCGCGCGGGCGGCCACGACTGGCGCGCGACGGCCTTGGGCATTGCATCGGGCGGCTTCTTCGCGCTGTCGGCGGTCTTCTACCGCGGCGGGATCCTGAAATTGGGCGAGCCGGTCTTCTGGCTTGCCGCACTGACCGCGCTCGTCGCGGCGCTGGGGCTTCAGGCGGCGACGCTCAGTGCCTATCTTGCCGCCACCGACCGCGCGGCGCTTGCGCGCGTCGTGGGCGCGTGGCGCCCGTCGCTGTTCGCCGGCGCCATGGGTGCGCTTGCCTCGGCGGGCTGGTTCACCGGCTTCTCGATCGCCACGGCCGCGGCCGTGCGCACGCTGGGGCTGGTCGAAGTGCTGTTCTCGTTCGCGGTCGGGCGCGGCTTCTTCAAGCAGGCCGCGAAGCCGAACGAGATCGCCGGCGTGGCGCTCGTCGTCGCCGGCGTGGCGATCCTGCTGCTCAGCGCGTAGCGGCGGCGGGAAGTGCCGCCGGCCGCAGGCCGTCGCGCAGCTTCTTTTCGATCTCGGTCTTGAGGTCCGGCTCGGGTTTGTTGGAAAGCGCGCGCTGCCACTGGAACGTCGCTTCGAGCCGCCGGCCGACACGCCACAGCGCGTCGCCCAGATGGTCGAGGATCACCGCGTCTTCCGGCACGAGCTCGACCGCGCGCTCCAGCAGCGGCACGGCTTCCACGTAGCGGCCCAGGCGGTAATAGGCCCACCCGAGCGAATCGACGATCTGGCCGGAATTCGGCCGCTGCTCGACCGCACGGCGCAGCATGCGCTCGGCCTCGGCGATGTTCTCGTTCTTGTCGACCCATGTATAGGCCAGATAGTTCAGCACGTCGGGTTGGTCCGGCTGCAGTTCCAGCGCGCGCTTGAAATGGCGTTCGGCCGCCGGCCAGTTCTTCGCGCGTTCGAAGGCGATTCCGCGCATGTAGAAGAGCGACCAGTGCCGCTGTTCGGGGGTGCCGATGCGCTCGATCGCGCGGCCATAGGCCGTCGCTGCGTCGGCGAAGCGCTCTTTCTCGCGCAGCATGTTGCCCATGGTGACGAGCGGTTCGAGCCGGTCGGTCCGGTCGGCGGCAAGCTTGTCGAGCGCGCGCAGCGCGCCGTCGAGATTGCCCGTCTCGTAGAGATTTTCGGCAAGGCGCAGGCGCGCGCCGAAGCCGTGGATGGATGCGGGATCGACCTTGGCATAGAGCCGGTCGGCCTCGGCGCGCTGGCCGAGCTGGTCGAGGATGTCGGCCACCGTCGAAACGGAAGCCGGATCGTCGTCCTTGAGGTAGAGCGCCAGTCGCCCGTAGCCCAGCGCAAGCGCGATCGTGTTGTCCTGGCGGAAGGCGGCGGCGAGATTGGCGAACGCCTCGCTGGCGCCGGCAAGCGCGTTGGGCGTGGGGAAGGCGGGGATCGCGCGCGTCGGCACGCCCGGCCCGGTGCGCAGCAGGCCCTGCCGGATGACCGGCGATTCGGGATTCTGCGCGCGGTAGCGCTGGTAGAGGGCGCGCGCGTCGGCAGTGCGCCCGCGCCGTTCGAGGAAACCGCCGAACGCTTCGACGAGACGCGGCGGCGCGCCGCCGTCGCCTTCCAGCGCGCGGCGATAGGCGTCCTCGGCATCCTCGAAGCGGCCCGCAAGCTCGTTCACGAGCCCGACATGGTAGTCGTGCAGCGACCGGAAGCCCTGAACCTCCTGGATCGGACGCAGCGCGATGATCGCGGCCGCCGGCCGGTCGAGCGCCATCTCGATCCACGCGAGCATCAGCGGGTGGACGATCCGGTTGATGCCCTGAAGGGGCAGGCTCGTCAGCCGCGCGCGCGCCGCCTCGGCGTTGCCGGCGCGAAGTTCGCTCGCGGCGATCGTCAGATGGGCGGGCGCGAAGCCCGAATTCACGCGCACGATGCGCCGCGCGAGCGTCGCCGCCTCGTCGATGCGTCCCGCCTCGACGAGGCTCGCATGCGCGCGCAGCATGAATTCGAGATTGCCGGGATCGGATTCGAGCGCGCGTGCGCTGTAGTCGGCGGCGGCCGTCACGTCGCGCTGGCGCTGCGCGTGGAGCGCGGCGAGATAGCTGCCCGAAGCCGTCGGCACGATCCCGTCGGACAGGTCTGTCGGCTTCTGCTGGGGGGCCGTCTGCATCGCGCAGCCGGCAAGGACGATGGCGAGCGTCGCCGCCGCGAGGGAACCGATCGCCGACCGAGTAGACATTTCGCGCAACATCCAATCTTTCGCCGCGCCGGCGAATCGCCCGTTGTCGACTGAACTTAACCCAGTGCCGGCGGGCTTCCAATGGGTGCCGCAATACGCGCCCGTCGCCCCTCGGGCAGGCTCCGGGCGCACCGATCTTCGTTGCGCGCCAATTGGTTAATGGGGAGGCCGCGACACTTGATTCGGGCGCGGAAAAGCGTATATTCCGCCGCGTCATATCTCCCGAGGTTTGGCTCGGGCAACATTAGGAAGTGCGCCCGAACGGCGCACTTTTTTATTGCCCGGCGGCTGGGCCGCGGGCGAGTCCGGATCGAAACGAAAGACGGGAAGAGCGGCGAAAGCAGGATGGAACGCGCGCGCGCACTGGAAGACATCGTGGGTCCGACCGTCGACGGTCTGGGCTACGAGCTCGTGCGCGTGGTCGTCACCGGCCGCGACCGTCCGACGCTCCAGATCATGGCCGAGCGCAAGGACCGCAAGGCGATGCGCGTGGAAGACTGCGAGAACCTGTCACGCGCGCTGTCGGCCAAGCTCGACGTCGAGGATCCCATCGCCTCGCAGTATGTCCTCGAGGTGAGTTCGCCCGGGATCGACCGGCCGCTCGTGCGGCCCGCCGATTTCGACCGTTTCGCGGGTCACGTCGCGAAGGTCGAGACGCGCGCGCCGCTCGACGGGCGCAAGCGCTTCTCCGGCCGGCTCGCGGGCGTGGCCGACGGCCGCGTGCGCATCGAGACGCAGGAAGGCACCGCCGAGGTGCCGCTGGGCGAGATCGCGCGCGCCAAACTTCTTCTGACCGACGACCTCATCAAGGCGACCCAGGCGGCGGAAAAGGCCGCCGCCGCGGACGCCGACCGGTAACCAGGATACGAGACCCGAGAGAGACCCATGGAACGCACGACCGCCTATAACCGCATCGAGATGCTGCAGGTCGCCGACACGGTGGCCCGCGAGAAGGGCATCGAGCGCGAGCAGGTTCTCGAGGCGATGGAGCAGGCCATCCAGAAGGCCGGCCGCGCGAAGTACGGCCTCGAGCACGACATCCGCGCGCACATCGACCGCGACAACGGCGA
>JAYRKO010000148.1:0-6337 GCA_041905745.1 Tagaea sp.
GAAATCGTGACGTTTACATTTTTTCGGTTGCACGCGCCGCGCCACATCAATAGAAGCGGTGCCGGGCCAGGACCTCCCAACGGGTCCCGGCTCTTCTGAAAGGAAGAGCTCACATGATGAAACCGACGGCACGCCCCGCGTGCGCCAATTTCTCGTCCGGACCCTGCGCCAAGCGCCCCGGATGGTCCCTCGAAAACCTGAAGAACGCCGCCCTCGGGCGCTCGCACCGCTCGAAGCTGGGCAAGGCCAAGCTGCTCGACGTGATCGAGCGCACCCGCAAGGTGCTGGGCGTTCCGGCCGATTACCGCATCGGCATCGTGCCCGCGTCCGACACGGGTGCGGTCGAGATGGCGCTGTGGTCGCTGCTGGGCCCGCGCGGCGTCGACATGCTGGCGTGGGAATCGTTCGGCTCCGGCTGGGTGTCGGACGTCGCCAAGCAGCTCAAGCTCAAGAACGCGCGCACGCTGGAAGCCGGCTACGGCAGGCTGCCCGACCTCGCGCAGGTGAATTTCGACAACGACGTCGTCTTCACGTGGAACGGCACGACCTCGGGCGTGCGCGTGGCCGACGGCAGCTGGATCCCGGCCGACCGCAGGGGCCTGACGATCTGCGACGCCACCTCGGCCGCCTTCGCGATGCGCCTGCCGTGGGACAAGCTCGACGTGACCACGTGGTCCTGGCAGAAGGTGCTGGGCGGCGAAGGCCAGCACGGCATGCTGGTGCTGAGCCCCCGCGCGGTCGAACGCCTTACGACCTATTCCCCGCCGTGGCCGATGCCCAAGCTCTTCCGCCTGACGCAGGGCGGCAAGCTGATCGAGGGCGTGTTCAAGGGCGAGACGATCAACACGCCTTCCATGCTGGCGGTCGAGGACGCGCTCGACGGGCTGATGTGGGCCGAGAAGATCGGCGGGCTCGACGCGCTCGTCGCGCGCTCGGAAAAGAACCTCGCCGCGATCGAGGCGTGGGCCGCAAAGACGCCGTGGGTCGGCTTCCTCGCCGAGGACAAGGCGATCCGCTCGTGCACGTCGGTGTGCCTCGTCATCAAGGACCCGGCCGTGGCGGCACTGGACGCCGAGGCGAAGGCCGCCTTCTCGAAGAAGATGGTCGCCGCACTCGAGGCCGAGAAGGTCGCCTACGACATCGACGCCTATCGCGACGCGCCGCCGGGCCTGCGCATCTGGGCGGGCGCCACGGTCGAGACGTCCGATCTCGAAGCGCTGTTCGGCTGGCTCGAATGGGCGTTCGCCGAGGCGAAGGCCGGGCTTTCGAAGGCCGCCTGATCCGTTCCGTTTCCAATCCGGTCTGACGCGCGGGGAGAGCGATTCCCGCGCGCGAAGGAGAATACCATGCCCAAGGTTCTGATTTCCGACGCCCTCAGCCCCCGCGCCGTCGACATCTTCAAGGAACGCGGCATCGAGACCGACATGAAGGTCGGCCTGAAGCCGGACGAGCTGAAGGCAATCATCGGCAACTACGACGGTCTCGCGATCCGCTCGGCCACCAAGGCGAACGCGGACCTGCTGGCCGCGGCCACGCACCTCAAGGTGATCGGGCGTGCGGGCATCGGCGTCGACAACGTGGACGTGCCGGCGGCGACCGCGCGCGGCATCGTCGTGATGAACACGCCCTTCGGCAACTCCATCACCACGGCCGAACACGCCGTCGCGATGATGATGGCGCTCGCCCGCCAGCTGCCGGCGGCCGACAAGTCGACGCAGGCCGGCAAGTGGGAAAAGAACCGCTTCATGGGCGTCGAGCTCTACGGCAAGACGCTGGGCCTGATCGGCGCGGGCAACATCGGCTCGATCGTCGCGGACCGCGCGATCGGCCTCAAGATGAAGGTCGTCGCCTACGACCCGTTCCTGACTCCCGAGCGCGCGCAGGCGATGGGTGTGGAAAAGGTCGATCTCGACACGCTGCTGGCGCGCGCGGATTTCATCACGCTGCACACGCCGCTGACCGAGCAGACCAAGAACATCCTCGACGCCAAGGCGCTCGCCAAGACCAAGAAGGGCGTGCGCATCGTCAACTGCGCGCGCGGCGGCCTGATCGTGGAGGCCGACCTGAAGGCGGCCCTCGACAGCGGGCAGGTGGCGGGTGCGGCCCTCGACGTATTCCTGACGGAGCCCGCGAAGGAAAACCCGCTCTTCGGGCGCGACGACGTGATCTGCACGCCGCACCTCGGCGCCTCCACCAGCGAGGCGCAGGAGAACGTGGCCCTGCAGGTGGCCGAGCAGATGTCGGACTTCCTGCTGACGGGTGCTGTCACCAACGCCGTCAACATGCCCTCGGTCTCGGCCGAGGACGCGCCGAAGCTGAAGCCTTATATGCAGCTCGCGACCAATCTCGGCTCCTACATGGGCCAGCTGCAGGACGAGAACGTGAAGTCGCTGTCGATCGAGTACGAGGGTGCGGTCGCCGGCCTCAACACCAAGCCGCTGACGGCGTGCGTGATCGCGGGCTTCCTCGGCGCGCAGATCGAAAGCGTCAACACGGTTTCGGCACCCGCGGTCGCTCGCGAGCGCGGCATCGCGGTCACCGAAACGCGCCACGACCGCGCGTCGGACTATCCCACGCTCATCCGCGTGACGGTCGTCTCGGACGGCAACGTGCGCAAGATCGCGGGCTCGCTCTTCGGCAACGCCAAGCCGCGCATCGTCGAGATCGCGGAAGTGCCGCTGGAAGCCGAGTTCATGCCGCACATGGTCTATGTGCGAAACCAGGACAAGCCAGGCTTCATCGGCTCGATCGGCCGGCTGTTCGGCGACGCGGGCATCAACATCGCGTCGTTCAATCTGGGCCGCCAGACGCGCGGCGGCGAGGCGATCTGCCTCATCACCGTCGATCAGCCCATCGGCGACGCGGTGCTGGCCAAGGTCCGCGCACTGCCGCAGGTCCTGCGCGTGCGTCCGCTGACGTTCTGAGAAAACGGCCGCCGCGCTCCGGCGCGGCGGCGCTCTTGGCGGGCATGTCGTGGATGCCCGGGTCAAGCCCGGGCATGACGGGGCGGGGTGGCGGCGTTTACTGAACCACCTTTTCGCTGCGCCACTTCGTCCACGCCACCGTCGCTGCGGCGAGCGCGAGGAGGGCGAGCTGGGGCCCGAGCGCTTCCCACGTCGAATTGCCGGCGAGGTCGGCGAGCCAGTCGGGGATGTCGGCCGCGTCGAGCGGCAGGAGCTGCTGTTCCTGCAGTTCCTGCACCGCACCGCCCACGAAGCGCAGCGCCATCGCGAACAGGAAGGCCGAGGAGACGAGGAAGAGCGGGCGCAGCGGCAGCCGGATCGCGAGCCTGCGCACGAGGAGGAAGCCCACGGCCAGTGCGGCAAGGCCCGCGGCGATGCCCGCGAAGAGCGACACGGTCCAGCCGTCGTTGATCGCGAGCGCGTGGAGGAACAGCACGGTCTCCGCACCTTCGCGATAGACCGCAAGGAAGCCGATGCCGGCGAGTGCGGCGGCACTGCCGGCCCCTTCGGCGCGCGCGACCTGATCTTGGAGATAGCGCGTCCACACGCGCGGGTCCTGGCGCACGAACAGCCAGCCGCTGACATAGACGAGCAGGCAAGCGGCGACGAGCATCACGCCCGCTTCCATCAGGTCGTCGTGCGCGCCGCTGTTGAACACCGCGAGCGCCCATGCGGTCGCAAGGCTGGCGAGCACGCCGGCCCCTGCGCCCGACAGCAGCGCGCGCATGCGGTCTTGCGCGCCCAGCCGCGCGAGATAGGCGCCGATCGCCGCGACGACGAGCAGGGCTTCGAGCCCTTCGCGCAGGAGAATGGTGGCCGCTTCGAAAAAATCGCCCATGTCGTCGTCCTTCCGTGCGTTCGCGATCGGATGCGGACGATAGGGGGGAATTTTTGATATTGCAACTCACTCGCAATAAGACGCGTTGTCGCAGGGGCGCGTTGCCTTATCCACCGAATTAGATTATATTCCTTCAATTAAAGGAAACGTTCCTGTCATGGCCCAGACCCCGTCGAACGAAACAGGTTGCAGCACCCCGGTCCGTCGCCGATTCCAAGCCCTTGGAAACGCGGCGCGATCGGCCGGACTGCGAAAAATCGGCGATTTTCCCCGATACGGGTTACCTGCCTTCGATTTCAACGGCTTAAACAGGTTACGTCGCCTGTTGTTTTTGCCGGTTTTGGGTTGGCTTGGGGGCGCAAAAACGGCTAATCAGGCGCGAACCCGTGCGGGGTTCTCACGGGGATTCGCATGAACGAACTCGTCACCCGGGCGCTGCTGCCTGCCGGCCTTCGCGACGCCCTGCCGCCCGAAGCGGATCAGGAAGCCGAAATCGTCTGGCGCGTGACGCGGGCCTTCGGCCGCTTCGGCTACGCCCGCGTCAAACCGCCGATGGTGGAATTCGAGGACTCTCTCCTCGCCGGCAGTCAGGCCGGGATGTCGCGCCACTGCTTCCGCCTGATGGATCCCGACAGCCAGCGCATGATGGCGCTGCGCGCCGACATGACGCCGCAGGTCGCGCGCATCGCGGCCACGCGCCTCAAGGCCGAGCCGCGTCCGCTGCGCCTTTCTTATGCGGGCCAGGTGCTGCGCGTGAAGGGCGACACGCTGCGCCCCGAACGCCAGTTCGGGCAGGTGGGCGCCGAACTGATCGGATCGGACGCCGCTTCGGCCGACGCCGAGATCATCGCGATGTCGGCGGCCGCCCTCGCCGAAGTGGGGGCCGCGAACGTCTCGATCGATCTCGCCATTCCCTATCTCGTGCCCGCCGTCATCGGGTGGAGCCAGCTCGAAGCGAAGGCCGCCGCCGACGTGCGCGCCGCACTCGATCGCAAGGATGTCGCGGCCGTCGTCGCGTGCGGCGGATCGGCGGGCAAGCTGCTCGCCGGGCTGATCGCGGCCGGCGGCCCGGTGGAAACGGCGATCCCGAAGCTCGACGCGCTGGACTTGCCGCCGGCCGCGCGCAAGGAAGTCGCGCGCCTGAAGGAAGCGGTGGCGCTTGTGCGCGCCGCCCTGCCGCAACTGCCGCTGACGGTCGACGCGGTCGAGCGGCGCGGCTTCGAATACCAGAAGGGCCTGTCCTTCACGATCTTCGCGCGCGGCGTGCGCGGCGAACTGGGCCGCGGCGGGCGCTATCTCGCGGGCGAGGACCTGATGGAAGGGGCGGGGGAAACCGCCACCGGCGTCACGCTCTTCACCGATACGGTGCTGCGCGCGATCCCGTTCCCGTCGGTGCCCTCGTCGGTCTACGCGCCTTTCGGCACGGCGCCCGCCGTGCTGGCCGAGCTGCGCGCCGGCGGCGCGCGCGTCGTCGCCGGGCTCGAACCCGCATCCGATCCGTCGGCCGAGGCCAAGCGCCTGGGCTGCACCCACGTCCTTCGCGACGGCAAGCAAGTCGCCATCTAGGGAACAACGCACATGAGCAACGTCACCGTCGTCGGCTCGCAGTGGGGCGATGAAGGCAAGGGCAAGATCGTCGACTGGCTGTCGGAACGCGCCGAAATCGTCGTGCGTTTCCAGGGCGGCCACAATGCCGGCCACACGCTGGTCATCGACGGCGTCACCTACAAGCTGTCGCTGCTGCCGTCGGGCGTCGTGCGGCCGGGCAAGCTCGGCATCATCGGCAACGGCGTCGTCGTCGATCCGTGGCATCTCGTCAAGGAAATCGCCGGGATCCGCGAAAAGGGCGTGATGGTGAGCCCGGAGAACCTGCGCGTGGCCGAGAACGCGCCGCTGATCCTGCCGCTGCACGCCGAGATCGACCGCCTGCGCGAGGAAGCGCGCGGGGCCGGCAAGATCGGCACGACGGGCCGCGGCATCGGCCCGGCCTACGAGGACAAGGTCGCGCGCCGCGCGATCCGCGTGTGCGACCTCGCCGATCCGGCGACGCTCAAGATCAAGCTCGACGAGCTGTTGCGCCACCACGACGCGCTGCGCAAGGGCCTCGGCTTTCCTGCCGTCGACCGCGCGGCGCTGGAAAAGGCGCTGACCGAGATCGCGCCGCAGATCCTGCCCTACGCCGATCCGGTGTGGCCGTTCCTCGACGATGCGTGCCGCAAGGGCAAGCGCATCCTCTTCGAAGGCGCGCAAGGGGCACTTCTCGACGTCGACCACGGCACCTATCCGTTCGTCACCTCGTCCAGCACCGTCGCGGGGCAAGCTGCGTCGGGCTCGGGCATCGGGCCGCACAATGTGGGCTTCGTGCTGGGCATCACCAAGGCGTACACCACGCGCGTGGGTTCGGGCCCGTTCCCGACCGAACTGACCGACGCGGTCGGGCAGGGGCTTGGCGAGCGCGGGCACGAATTCGGCACCGTCACGGGCCGCCCGCGCCGCTGCGGCTGGTTCGATGCCGTTCTCGTGCGCCAGGCCGTGC
>JAYRKO010000149.1:0-6282 GCA_041905745.1 Tagaea sp.
TTGGGCAGCACGCCTTCGAAGGGCTTGTTGGTCTTGTAGTCGCGCAAGCCGTCCGAGTACGTCATCGTCACCGGCTCGTCGCCCGAGCCGTTGAGGATTGCGTCCTGCACCTTCTTCGGCAGCTGGCCGAAGGGCGTCGAGGTGGCGACCTTGAAGTGCTTGGCGAGGCTTGCCAGCGTCTGCGCGTAGTATTTCTGCGTCTCGCTCGCCCAGGGCGCGATGGCGCCGTTTTCCAGCGACAGGCGGTCGTCGGGCACGACGAGGTCGGCGTCGAAATACTGTTTCTCGCCCAGACCGTCGCACGACGGGCACGCGCCGAACGGGTTGTTGAACGAGAACAGGCGCGGCTCGATCTCCGGGATTGTGAAGCCGGAAACGGGGCAGGCGAATTTGGACGAGAAGATCGTGCGTTCGCCCGTGTCCGCATTCTCCGCGATCAGCAGGCCTTCGGCGAGGTTGAGCGAGGTTTCGATCGAATCCGCCAGACGGGGGCCGAGGTCGGGCTTCACCACCAGCCGGTCGACGACGACTTCGATGTCGTGCTTGCGCTTCTTGTCGAGGGCCGGTACCGCGTCGATCTCGTGGAGCTTGCCGTCCACCTTCACGCGCTGGAAACCCTTCTTCTGCAGCTCCTGCAGTTCCTTGCGGTATTCGCCCTTGCGCCCGCGCACGACGGGGGCAAGCAGGTAGAGCCGCGTGCCGTCCTTCATCGCGAGGATGCGATCGACCATCTGCGTGACGGTCTGGCTTTCGATGGGCAGGCCCGTGGCGGGCGAATAGGGCACGCCCACGCGCGCGAACAGCAGGCGCAGATAGTCGTAGATCTCGGTGACGGTGCCCACCGTCGAGCGCGGGTTGCGGCTCGTCGTCTTCTGTTCGATGGAAATGGCGGGCGACAGGCCGTCGATGGAATCGACGTCGGGCTTGCTCATCAGTTCGAGGAACTGGCGCGCATAGGCCGACAGGCTTTCGACGTAGCGGCGCTGGCCTTCCGCGTAGATCGTGTCGAACGCGAGCGAGGATTTGCCCGAGCCCGAAAGGCCCGTCAGCACGACGAGGCTGTCGCGCGGCAGGTCGACGTCGACGCCTTTGAGATTGTGCTCGCGCGCGCCCCGCACGGAGATGCGGGGGCCTTCAGGGCGGTTTGCCATTGCGATTCCCGATTGGACAGGGGCGGGAATATAGGCCCCGCAAACCGCCTTGGCGACGCCCCGCTAAGTATAAGCTGTGGATAGAAAATTCCGGGCTTGCGCCACACGCGCCGCTTCGGCAGGTTGTCGGTTCGTTCCTACGTACCCGAATCGGAGAACGGCCATGGCCGGCAGCGTCAACAAGGTGATCCTCATCGGCAACCTCGGCAAAGACCCCGAGGTCCGCACGATGCAGAACGGCGGCAAGGTCGTGAACCTGTCCATCGCGACGTCGGAGACGTGGCGCGACAAGAACAGCGGCGAGCGCCAGGAAAAGACCGAGTGGCACCGCGTCGTCATCTTCAACGAGAAGCTCGGCGAAGTGGCCGAGAAGTATCTGAAGAAGGGCGCCAAGGTTTACGTCGAAGGTTCGCTGCAGACGCGCAAGTGGACCGACAACTCGGGTGCCGAGAAGTATTCGACCGAAGTCGTGCTCCAGCGCTTCCGTGGTGAACTCACCATGCTCGACGGCCGCGGCGGTGGTGGTGGTGGCGGCATGGGCGGCGGCGGCGACGATTTCGGTGGCGACGATTACGGCGCGCCGTCGGGCGGTGGCGGCGGCGGTCGCTCCTCGGGCGGCGGCGGGCGCAAGCAGGCCGGCCCGATCGACGACGACATTCCGTTCTGATCGGCGGGCGTGTCGCGATGCCTTACGTAAATGTCCGCCTGCTCGAAGGCCCCACCAAGGAACAGAAGGCGCAGATCGTGAAGGAGTTCACCGACACGCTCGTGCGCGTGCTCGGCAAGAACCCGCAGAACACGCACATCGTCATCGACGAGGTCGCGCGCGAGAACTGGGGCCACGCGGGCGGCCTCGTCAGCGACCGGCCGGCCGCGCCGAAGGGTTGACGCCGGGCGGGGGCTGAAACGGCCGGCTCGTTCTTTCCCGAACCGGGTAAGAACTGCCGGCCGGCGCGCCGCAATTCGTGCGGCGCACGTTGAAAACGCTTGGAATTCCGGGCTTTCGCAAATTGGTACGTGTCCTGCTGAGGGAAGGGCGAACGAACGCCCTTCCCTGGAGCCGGTCATGGAACTCGCCGCCTATACCTCGAACATCGCCAGCCTCGCGCGCCGCGCGTTCGGCCTGTCGCAGGCGGCGCAAGCCGCGTTCGATCCGTCGGGCCCCACGGCCGTCGAGATCGTGACCAAATACGATCCGCACAACATGAGCCGGCGCGAGGCGTGGGCCATGATGAAGGAAATGGAACAGCACGGCCTGCTGCCGCCGGGCAAGTCGGCGCTGGACATGACGGCGCTGCACCGGCCCGGCGAGAACGTGTGGAACGTCGACATGGACGCGCGCTTCGACGTGGTCGAAGCGGTGCGCGCGAACTATGCCTACGTGTCGCGCACGGCCTCGGTCGACGCGCGTTCGCTCGCCTTCGTGAAGGCGCAGATCGACGTGTGGAGCGACGTCGGCGCACTGGCCGAAACGCGCGGTCTTCTGGTCTAGTTCCGGGGCCTTCCGGCGACCCTCGTCTGGGGGTCGATTTCCCTTCTGTTTCAGCGGCATACGCGGGCCATTTCGGCTTTGTTTGTGCACCTGCGTCCTGCTAGATTTCGGGGGTCGGATTCGCCCGTTTCCGACCCCCTCGAAATCGCACGCGTGACCCAGCTTTGAGCGACCAGATTCCGCCGCCCGCAGGCCCCCTCGACATCTCGCCCGTCTCGATCGAAGACGAGATGAAGCGCAGCTATCTCGATTACGCGATGAGCGTGATCGTGAGCCGCGCGCTGCCCGACGCGCGCGACGGGCTGAAGCCGGTGCACCGACGCATCCTCTACGCGATGCACGAGGCGGGCTACGACTGGAACCGCGCCTACCGCAAGTCGGCGCGCGTGGTCGGCGACGTGATGGGCAAATACCACCCGCACGGCGACAGCGCGATCTACGAGTCCATGGTGCGCATGGCGCAGGACTTCTCGATGCGCCTGCTGCTGATCGACGGGCAGGGCAATTTCGGCTCGATGGACGGCGATCCGCCGGCGGCCATGCGCTACACCGAGGCGCGCCTCGCGAAGGCCGCCTCGCTGATGCTGACGGATATCGACAAGGAAACCGTCGATTTCCAGCCCAACTACGACGACAGCGCGCAGGAACCCTCCGTGCTGCCGGCCGTGTTCCCGAACCTGCTGGTCAACGGGGCTGCCGGCATTGCGGTCGGCATGGCGACGAACATCCCGCCGCACAATCTGGGCGAGGTCATCGACGCCTGCTGCGCGTACATGGACGACCCCAACGTCACGCTCGAACGCCTGATGGAGATCGTGCCGGGGCCGGACTTCCCCACGGGCGGCATCGTCATGGGCAAGGGCGGGCTTCGCGAAGCCTACCGCACGGGGCGCGGCTCGATCCTGCTGCGCGGGCGCGCGCACACCGAGGAGATCCGCAAAGACCGCGAGGCGATCGTCGTCACCGAAGTGCCTTACCAGCAGAACAAGGCCCGGCTGATGGAGCGCATCGCCGAGTGCGTCAACGAGAAGATCATCGAGGGCATCTCGGACCTGCGCGACGAAAGCGACCGCGACGGCGTGCGCGTCGTGATCGAGCTGAAGCGCGACGCGAACCCCGAGATCGTTCTCAACCAGCTCTATAAATACACCGGCCTGCAGACGTCCTTCGGCTTCAACGTGCTGGCGCTCGACGAGGGCAAGCCGGTGCTGATGGGCCTCAAGGACCTGATCCGCGCCTTCGTCGAATTTCGCGAAGAGATCATCACGCGGCGCACGCGCTACGAGCTGCGCGAGGCGCGCAAGCGCGCCCACATCCTGATCGGTCTTGCCGTGTCGGTCGTCAATCTCGACCCGGTGATCGAGCTCATCCGCAAGGCGCCGGATCCGGTCGTGGCGCGCGAGCGCCTGATGGAGCGCGCGTGGCCCGTCTCCGAGATCGCCAGCTATATCGAGCTGGTGGGCGAGCCCGGGCGCGGCGTGGTCGACGGCACGTACAAGCTGTCGGAAGAGCAGGCGAAGGCGATCCTCGAACTGCGCCTGCAGCGCCTCACCGGCCTCGAACGCGACAAGATCCTGGGCGAGCTCAAGGACATCGTCGCGCAGATCGCGGAATTCATCGCGATCCTCGCCTCGCGCGAACGGCTCTACGAA
Source organism: Tagaea sp. (assembly GCA_041905745.1). Taxonomy (GTDB): domain Bacteria; phylum Pseudomonadota; class Alphaproteobacteria; order CACIAM-22H2; family CACIAM-22H2; genus Tagaea. Next base: position 4,296 of record JAYRKO010000149.1, read on the forward strand.
ATCCTGCGCGGCGAACTCGTCGCCTACAAGGAAGAGTTCGCCGACAAGCGCCGCACGACGCTGGAAGAAGGCGACGGCGAGCAGGACATCGAGGACTTGATCCAGCCCGAGGACATGGTCGTCACCGTCACGCACGGCGGCTACATCAAGCGCACGCCGCTGTCGAGCTATCGTGCGCAGCGCCGCGGCGGCAAGGGCCGCGCGGGCATGGCGACGCGCGAGGAAGATTTCGTCAGCCAGGTGTTCGTCGCGAACACGCACGCGCCCGTGCTGTTCTTCACGACGCGCGGGCTCGTGTTCCTCCTCAAATGCTACAAGCTGCCGCTGGGCAACCCGCAGGCGCGCGGCAAGCCGATGGTGCAGCTCCTGCCGCTCGCGGAAGGCGAGAAGATCGCGACGGTGCTGGCCCTCCCGACCGACAGCACGTTGTGGGACAAGCTCCACATCGTGTTCGCGACGTCGGCCGGCGGCATCCGCCGCAACGCGCTCTCCGATTTCACGAACGTCATGGCCAAGGGCAAGATCGCCATGAAGCTCGAGGAGGCGGGCGAGCGCCTCGTCGCCGTGCAGCCCTGCCAGGACAACCAGGACATCGTGCTCGCCACGCGCGAGGGCAAGTGCATCCGCTTCTCGGTCGACGACGTGCGCGTGTTCGCCAGCCGTGCGTCGACCGGCGTGCGCGGCATCAAGCTCGCCGAGGGCGACGAGGTCATCTCGATGGCGCTGCTGCGCCACATGGACATGGAGACGACCGAGCGCGAGGCGTATCTGCGCCTGTCGCGCCAGCGCCGCGGCGGGGCGGAAGAGGGCGCGGACGTGCCGGCCGAGGTCGATGCGCCGGAAGCGGCCGCCGCGACGATTACCGAAGAGCGTTTCGCCGAGCTGGCGGCGGCGGAGGAATTCCTCCTCGCCATTACGTCGAAGGGCTACGGCAAGCGCAGCTCGTCTTACGAATACCGCCTCACGGGGCGCGGCGGCTCGGGCATCGCCAATATCGAGACGACCGAGAAGAACGGCCAGGTCGTCGCCTCGTTCCCGGTGCGCGACGGCGACCAGCTGATGATCGTGTCGGACGCCGGCACGCTCATCCGCACGCCGGTCGACGACATCCGCATCGCGCGCCGGCAGACGCAGGGCGTCACCGTGTTCCGCGTGGGCGAGGGCGAGCGCGTGGCCTCGGTCGCGCGTCTGGGCGATCTCGGCGCCGACGGCGGCGGCGAAGGCAACGGCGAGGAAGGCGGCGAGGGGCCAGCCCCGGCCGGGGAGGGCAAATGAGCCAGCGCGTCGCGATCTATCCCGGCACGTTCGACCCGGCCACCAACGGCCATCTCGACATCATCCATCGCGGCGCGCTGGTCGTGGACCGGCTGGTCGTGGGCGTGGCGGTCAACGCCGGCAAGGGCCCGCTTTTCACGCTGGAAGAGCGCGTGGCGATCATGAAGGCCGAGGTCGCGCAGATGGCCGACGTGGCGAACCGCATCGAGGTGCGCCCGTTCGAGACGCTGCTGATGAAATTCGCCCACGACGCGGGCGCCAAGATCATCGTGCGCGGCCTGCGCGCCGTCTCCGATTTCGAATACGAGTTCCAGATGGCCGGCATGAACAAACGCCTCGACCCGAACGTCGAGACGCTGTTCCTGATGGCGTCGGAGAACCACCAGTTCATCTCCTCGCGCTTCGTGAAGGAGATCGGCCGGCTGGGCGGCGAGATCTCGCACTTCGTCAGCCCGCGCGTGCGCGCGGCCATGCAGGCCAAGCTCGCCGGCCGGCCCGCCGGGGGCGAAAGCGAGCCCACGCTGCCCCCCACGACGGTGCCGCGCGCGCCCCTCTAGGCACTTGTTGACCCGGGCGAGGGGCCGCCCTAGGTTCCCGCCCGCAAAGTGAGCCCGTAGCTCAATCGGTAGAGCACGACACTTTTAATGTTGGGGTTCCGGGTTCGAGTCCCGGCGGGCTCACCAATCGAAATCCGGCAAAACAGAATATCGTC
>JAYRKO010000150.1:0-6280 GCA_041905745.1 Tagaea sp.
GCCAGCCGCGCGCGGCCAGCCATCCGGCGAAAGGTTCGGGCAACGACTCCATTCCGGGCGACTATACTGCCGTCCGCATGCATCCCTCGAACTGGCTGAAGACGACGCCGGCGGGTCTCTACGTCGTACCGGGCGATTTCCACATCGACCCGACGCGCGCGGTGGCGCGTGCGCTGGTCACGCACGGCCACGGCGACCATGCGCGCCCCGGCAACGAACGCGTCCTCGCCACGCGCGGCACGCTCGAGATCATGCGCGCCCGCTACGGCGATGCCGCCGGCGAGACGTTGCAGGAAATGCGCTACGGCGAGCGCATCGAGATCGGCGGCGTGGGCGTGGAATTCGCGCCGGCCGGCCACGTTCTGGGCTCGGCGCAGATCCGCCTCACCTACAAGGGCGCGCGCGCGGTCGTATCGGGCGATTACAAGCGCGCGCCCGACCCGACCTGCCCGCCCTTCGAGCCGCTCGCCTGCGACGTGTTCGTGACCGAGGCGACCTTCGCCCTTCCCGTCTTCCGCCATCCACCCGCGAAGGCCGAGATCGCGCGCCTGCTCGCCTCGGTGACGCTGTTCCCGGACCGTTGCCATCTCGTCGGCGCCTATTCGCTGGGCAAGTGCCAGCGCGTGATCGCCGAAATCCGCGCAGCCGGGTACGAGCGGCCCATCTACCTGCACGGCGCGCACGAAAAGCTGTGCGCGGTCTACGTCGCGCTCGGCGTCGATCTGGGCGATTTGCGCCCGGCGACGAGTGCGACGGCGGCGGAATTGCGCGGCGCCATCGTCGTCTACCCGCCCTTCGGTGCGACCGACGCGTGGCTGCGCCGGATGCCCGATCCGGTGATGGCCGGCGCGTCGGGCTGGTATCGCGTCAAGCAGCGCGCGAAGGCGGCGGGGCTCGAACTGGCGCTGGTGATTTCCGACCACGCCGACTGGGGCGAATTGCTGGCAACGCTCGCCGACGTCGCGGCCCCCGAAGTGTGGGTCACGCACGGGCGCGAGGAAGCGCTCGTCCACGAGGCGAAGAAGCGCGGCTTCGACGCCAAGGCGCTGCATCTCGTGGGTTTCGAGGAGGAAGGCGCGTGAAGGAGTTCGCGCGCCTGCTCGTCGACCTGCTGTACGCGCCCTCGACCGTCGCGAAGAAGGCGCTGATGAAGGCCTATTTTGCGCGCGTGCCCGATCCCGCGCGCGGGCTGGCGCTCGAAGGGTTGACCGGCGGCCTCGACATCAAGGCCGCCAAGGCCGCGCTCTTCCGCGAGCTTGCCGCCGCGCGCGTCGATCCGGTGCTGTTCGAGCTTTCGTACGATTTCGTCGGCGACCTTGCCGAGACGGTGGCGCTGATCTGGCCGGCGGGCGAAACGCCGGGCGCGCCGCCGCCGCTGCCCGACATCGTCGCGGCATTGCGCGGCGCGACGAAGGCGCAGATGCCCGCCGTCGTCGCGGACATTCTCGACCGGCTCGACGGCGACGGACGTTGGGCGCTTCTGAAACTCGTGCTGGGCGGCACGCGCGTGGGCGTCTCCGAACGGCTCGCGAAGACGGCCCTTGCCGAATTCGGCGGCAAGGATGTGGCCGAGATCGAGGAGATCTGGCCCGGCCTCGCCCCGCCCTATCGCGAGCTGTTCGCGTGGCTGGAGGGCCGCGCGCCCCGCCCGACGGTCGAGGCGGCGGCGACGTTCCGGCCGATGATGCTGGCCCAGCCGCTCGACCCCGCCGAGCTTGCGGGACTGGACCCCGCCGACTGGCGCGCGGAATGGAAGTGGGACGGCGTGCGCGTGCAGCTTGCCGCTTCCGGCGGGCAGGCGCGGCTGTGGACGCGCACCGGCGAGGAAATCGGCGCGGGCTTCCCGGAACTGGTCGACACCGTCGGCTTCGAGGCCGTGCTCGACGGCGAACTGCTCGTCCACACGGACGGCGAGACCGGCACGTTTGCCGATCTGCAGCAGCGCCTCAACCGCAAGAAGCCCGACGCCGCACTGCGCCGGCGCCTGCCCGCCTTCGTGCGCGTCTACGACATGCTGTTCGATCGCGGCGAAGACCTGCGCGCCCTTCCCTTCGACGCCCGCCGCCGCCGGCTGGAAGCCTGGCACGGCGCAAATCCCGATCCACGCTTCGATTTGTCCGGTCTCGTCGAATTCGCCGACTGGGACGCGCTCAAGGCGCTGCGCGCGGGTGCGCGCGAGCGCGCGATGGAAGGGCTGATGTTGAAGCGCGCGGCGGGCAGCTACATGGCCGGCCGGCCGAAGGGCGAATGGTTCAAGTGGAAGCGCGACCCGCGCAGTGCCGACGCCGTCCTCGTCTACGCGCAGCGCGGCCACGGCAAGCGCAGCTCGTACTTCTCCGATTTCACGTTCGCCTGCTGGCTCGACGACCGGCTCGTGCCCGTGGGCAAGGCCTATTCGGGTTTTTCGGACGCCGAGATGAAGCGGCTCGACAAGTTCGTGCGCGAACACACGATCGACCGCCATGGCCCCGTCGCCGTCGTCGAACCCAAGCTGGTCGTGGAACTGGAATTCGACGGCGTGCAGCGCTCGACGCGCCACAAATCCGGCATCGCGCTGCGCTTCCCGCGCGTGGCGCGCGTGCGCTGGGACAAGCCCGCGGCCGAAGCCGATCGCGTGGAAACGCTGGCCGCGATGGCGGCGGACTAGCCCTACGCCCCCGGGATCGCGCCCCTGCGGCGCAGGATCTCGATTTCCTGTTCGGCCCCTTCCTGATCGGGGCCGCGCTCGCGGATGAGGAAGGCCGGGCGGTTGGCGATCACGCGCATTTCCTTGGCGGCCTTGCGGGGCAGCGGGATGCGCGCGTCCTTGCAGTAGGCGATCAGCGCCGCCGCGACTTCGGGGCCCGAGAACTTGCGCTGCACCTTGCCGCCGTCGTCCTTCTCCAGATGCACGGCCAGCGTCAGCGCGTCGGGATCGAGGACGAGGCGCGTGATCTGGCCCACCGGCAGCGGCTTCTTGCGCAGCCGCGCGAAGGCGCCCATCGCGCGCACCAGTTCGCTTTCGCGGAAGAAGATCAGCCGGTATTCCCAGATGCCGGCGGGCAGGCCCGTCTTGGCCATCGTCAGCGCCTCGCCATCTCGAGGGCGAGGAATTCGGCCGCTTCGGGCCCCGCGATGTGGACGACCAGCGCCAAACGCTTGTCGAGCAGATAGACCTGCTTGTTCGACTTGAGCGGCAGGCGGATGCCCTTGTCCTTGCACGCGAGGATCATCGCGGCCGACAGCGTGTCGCGGTCGAAGCGGTAGCGCTCGGGCCGGCCGCCGCTGGGCGATTCGAACACCAGTTCGCTGTTGAGCGATTCGGGGTCGATTTTGAATTCGTCGGGCGCGCGCAGCGGCACGGCCTGCCCGCGCTTGCGCTGGTAGACCACGAGACCTTCGCGCACGTCGCGCCACGAGAAGAGAATGCAGCGATACTCGCTCGCCATGGACCCCGTCTTCCCCCGGGGACCGGAATACCCCGGATAACCGGAGGACGCAATGTGCGGGCGCTGACACCCCGGTGCGCCCGCCGGGCCGCCCGCCTATAGTCGCGGCGGGAGCCGCCATGACCGACCGCCGCACGCACTGGGACGCGACCTATACCGCCAAAGACGAGACGGCCGTGAGCTGGTTCCAGCCGGCCGCGGAACGCTCGCTCGACCTGATAGGGCGGTGCGCGCCCGCACGCACGGCCGGCATCCTCGACGTGGGCGGCGGCGCCTCGCGGCTGGTCGACGGGCTGCTCGCCGGCGGCTGGTCGGACGTGAGCGTCCTCGACATTTCGGCGGTGGCGCTCGCGAAGGCGAAGGCGCGGCTGGGGCAAGTGGCGGCCGCGCGCGTGGGCTGGATCGTCGCCGACGCGACCGCGTGGGACCCGGCGCGGCGCTGGGACCTGTGGCACGACCGCGCGGTGTTCCATTTCCTGACCGAGACGCACGCGCAGGACGCCTATCTCGAACGCCTGCGCCGGGCGCTCGTGCCCGGCGGCGCCGTCGTGATGGCGACCTTCGCGCCGACGGGGCCGGAGAAATGCAGCGGCCTGCCCGTGCGCCGCTACGATGCCGCCGGCCTCGCCGAGCGGCTGGGGGCGGACTACGAGCTGGTCGCCCAAGCGAGCGAAACGCACGTCACGCCGTGGGGCTCGACGCAGGATTTCGCCTACGCCGCCTTCCGCCGCCGCGCGTAAGCCCTGCTATTCGGCCGGGTGCGCCGGGGCTTCCGCCTTGACGCGCCGGCGCCGCACGAAGCCGCGCACGACCACGTAGAAGACCGGCGTCAGGAACAAGCCGAACACCGTCACGCCGAGCATGCCGGCGAACACCGCCGTGCCCAGCGCCTGGCGCATTTCCGCACCCGGTCCCGTCGCCGTCACGAGCGGCACCACGCCCAGGATGAAGGCGAAGGCCGTCATCAGGATGGGGCGCAGGCGCAGGCGGCAGGATTCGACGACCGCCTGGATCGCGTCCTTCTGCTCGTCCTCGAGCTGGCGGGCGAACTCCACGATCAGGATCGCGTTCTTCGCCGCGAGGCCGACCAGCACGATGAGGCCGACCTGCACGAGGATGTTGTTGTCGAGCCCGCGGATCATCACGCCGGCGAGTGCGGAGAGCACGCTCATCGGCACGATCAGCACGATCGCGAAGGGCAGGCCCCAGCTCTCGTACTGTGCCGCCAGCGCCAGGAACACGAACACGACCGCGAGGACGAAGATGTACGCCGCGGTGTTGCCCTGGAGTTTTTCCTGATAGGCGAGTTCGGTCCACTCGTAGCCGATGCCCTGCGGCAGCGTTTCGTTCGCCACCTTCTCGATCGCCGCGATCGCCTGCGTCGACGTCACGCCGGGTGCGGCCGAAGCCTGGATCGGGATCGAGATGTAGGCGTTGTAGCGCTGCACGAGGTCGGGGCCCGTCGTGTCCTTGATCTCGGCGAGCGTGCCCAGCGGCACGAGCGCGCCCGTGGCCGAGCGCACGCGCAGCCGTGCGATGTCCTCGCGGTCGAGGCGGAAGCCGTTGTCGGCCTGCGCGCGGACCTGATAGACGCGGCCGAACGCGTTGAAGTCGTTCACGTAGGCCGTGCCGAGATTGTACTGCAGCGTCTCGAAGATGTTGCCGATGGGCACGTTCAGGATCTGCGCCTTCGTGCGGTCGATCTCGAGATAGATCTGCGGGGTCGAGGCCGAGAAGGTCGTGAAGATGCCCACGAGCCCCGGCGTCTGGTAGAGCCGCCCGATGAGTTCGCGCGCGGCCCCCAGCACGCGGCCGACTTCGTTGCCGGTCCGCTCCTGCAGCTGGAGCTTCACGCCGCCCAGCGACCCGATGCCGGGCACCGAAGGCGGCGGCACGGCGATGATGAACGCTTCCTGGATCTGCTGGAGGCGGCCGTAGAGCTGGCCCACGATGGCAAGCGAGGGCAGATGGTCGCGCACGCGTTCGGGGAACGGCTTGAGGCCGGCGAAGATCACGGCCGCGTTGGGCGAATTCGTGAAGGTGGCGCCCGAGAAGCCCGCGAAGGCGACCGCGTCCTTGACGCCCGGCGTGGCGAGCATGATCTCGCTCGCGCGCTTCACGACCGCGTCGGTGCGCTCGAGCGATGCGCCGTCGGGCAACTGGATGGCGACGATGGCGTAGCCGCGGTCGATGGGCGGGATGAAGCCGCGCGGCACGACGAGGCCGATCCACACGGTCGCCGCCCCCAGCGCCAGATAGACGCCGAGCATCAGGACCTTGCGGCGCACGAGGATGCCGGCCGAGCGGGCGTAGCTGTCGCCCATCCGGTCGAAGCCCTTGTTGAAGATCCGCGCGAAGGCGGCTCCCGCCTTGGCGACCGGATTGGTGGGCTCGTGGCCGGGCTCGTGCTTCTTCAGCATGATCGCGGCGAGTGCGGGCGACAGCGTCAGCGAATTGAAAGCCGACAGCACCGTCGCGACGGCGATGGTCGCCGCGAACTGGCGGTAGAACTGCCCCTGCAGTCCGGGCACGAAGGCCGACGGGATGAACACCGCCGACAGCACGACGGCGATGGCGATGACGGCGGTCCCCACCTCGTCCATCGTCGTGTGCGCGGCGTCGCGCGGGCTCATGCCCTCGGCGATGTTGCGCTCGACGTTCTCGACCACGACGATCGCGTCGTCGACGACGATGCCGATGGCCAGCACCATGCCGAACAGCGTCAGCACGTTGAGCGAGAAGTGGAACTCCAGCAGCACCGCGAACGTGCCGATGAGCGACACCGGGATCGCGAGGATCGGGATCAGCGCCGCGCGCCAGCTCTGCAGGAACACGAGCACGACGAGGGCCAC
>JAYRKO010000151.1:0-6275 GCA_041905745.1 Tagaea sp.
TAGGTCGAATCGTAGATCACCAGATCGGCGCCCGCGATGAGACCGAGGATGCTTTCGTCGGGCTTGCCGGGAACGTGTTCGGTGTCGGTCACGTAGCAGATCGACTTGGCGCCGACCTCGACGCGATAGCCGGTGGCGCCGTTGGGATGGTTGAGCACCGCCGTGCGCACGCGCACGCCGGGTGCGGGTTCGAGCGTGGTCGTGCAGGGAAAGTCGTTGTACGCGACGTCGGCCCCGAAGATCTCGATCGGGATCGGGAAGAGCGGTGCCTGCATCATGTTCGACAGCACGTCCTTCAGCGAACGGTCCGGCGCCAGATGGCTCGCCCACAGGCGGAAGCGGTTGCGCTTGTCGTAGAGCGGGCTGAAGAACGGGATGCCCTGGATGTGGTCGAAATGCGTGTGCGTGAAATACCAGTCGGCGTCGATGGGCGCACCCTTCGCGGCAAGCGAATTGCCCAGCGGCAGCAGGCCCGTGCCGGCATCGAAGATCATGAGGCGGTCGGCGGCGCGGATTTCCAGACACGGCGTGTTGCCGCCGTAGCGCACGGTCGCGGGACCCGGGCACGGGATCGATCCGCGCACGCCCCAGAACGTGACCGACAGGCGTTGCGACGTCACCGGAGCTGATCCTTCGCGCGCGGCACCAGGCGATACCCCCCCGGCACTGTCAGAAGGACGCGGGCGCGGGCCGGGTCGCGCTCCAGCTTTTGGCGCAGCCGGTAGACGTGGGTCTCCAGCGTGCGGGTTGTGACTTCCGGATTATAGCCCCAGACGGCGCGGAGCAAGTCTTCCCGCGCGAGGGCCCGCCCGCGTGCCTTGTGCAGGCGGTCGAGAAGGGTCGTTTCCGTCTCGGTCAGGCGGACCTCGCGGCCCCTTTCGCGGTCGAAAAGGCCGCGCGAGGCGGCCCGGAACTCGAACCGGCCGATGCGCGGGTTGCGCCGGCCGGCCGCCAGTTCGCGCACGGCCGCGGCAAGGGCCGGCAGGCGCACGGGCTTGGCAAGCGTGGCGGCCGCCCCGCGCGCGGCCTTGCCGGGGCGGTCGGTAAGCAGGCACAGCGGTGCCCCGACCGTCCGGTGCAGGCGTTCGACCAGCGAGGGTGCGCGCCGGCCGAGGACCGAGCGGTCGACGACGAGCACGTCGAAACCGACGCCGGCCGCCAGCGCCATCGCGGCGTCGGCCTCGGCCGTCGTTTCGGCACCGAAACCGTGGGCGCGCAGCGCATCGGCCAGAACGGGCCCCAGTGCGGCGTCGGCGAGGATGAGGACTCGGGTCCCACTCATTGCGGACCGGAGTCTAGCAAGCGGGACGCTGGAAACGAAAGGGCCGCCGGGCGAAACGCCCGACGGCCCGTTTCAGGCGATACCGCCCGGGTTCAGAACTTCTTCGTCAGCGTGAAGGAGACCTGACCCTTGGTCTGTTCGTAAGTGTCCGGCTGTAGCGTCGCGTTGGCGTTGGCGACATTGTCGAAGCCGAGCGAGGAACCGCGCTTGATGTTCGTGTCGGAGTAGACGAGCGATGCGGAGAACGCGATCGGCCAGTCCATGTCGCGCGACAGGCCGAGGCTCCAGGTCGTGTAATCCGGCGTACCCCACGTCGCGTTGCGCTCGATCGTCTGGCGGCCGAGGCGCGCCGAACCGAGCAGGCTGAGCGGCAGCGGCACGTCGAAGCCGCCTTCGTAGTACATGCCCTTGCCCGAACCGTACGAGAAGTCCTTCGCGTAGAAGAGCGAGGCGACCGCCGTCGCAAGGCCGAAATCGTACGCCGCCTTGCCGTAGACTTCGTTCCACTGCGGGTTGCCGTAGGTATTCGGCGCCGGGCGGTTCTCGTCGGCGGTGTTGCCGGGATACATGTAGCTGATGAAGCCCAGATCGATCAGCAGGCCTTCGAGCGGCGTCTTCCAGCGCATGCCGCCGTAGAGATCCATCTCGCGCGGCTGGCGGATGTCGGTCGAGCCGGCCGGCGTATTGTTCGAGGGAAATTTGGTCGACGACAGGAACGTGCCGAGATACGGCGTCAGCGTTCCGATTTCGTACGTGTATTCGAGACCCGCCTGCAGGGCCGGCTTCTTGCGCGACTGCGACAGACCGCGGAAGACGTAGTTCGTCGTCCCTGCGACCTGCGGTGCAAACGTGCCAATCGATGTCTCGATCTGCGCTTGTGCCGGCGTAGCGCCGGCGACGATGCCGAAAAACGCAGCGATTGCACCGAAAAGTGCCGAAATCCTATACACTTGAAGCATTTGGACCCTCGTTTTGCCCGGTTTGCGGCTACCGCAGCAATCGACGTTCCAAGTAACCGTCGAATCGACGTCAATTCTTTCTGTTCTTGTTACAGCGCGTTGTCGGTGCCGCCCTGTTGCAGGTCGGCGACAGTCGGGCAGACCCGCTTGCGCCTTGTTCGGGCCAAGATTCTGCGGCATCTAGCGCGCATGGAAAATTCTTTCGCCATCGCGCGCCGCGGATTTCTTGCGGGCCTCGCCGGCGCGGCACTCGTGCGCGTGCAGGCGCGCGCGCAGGGGGCCGCGACGCGCCCCGACGATGCGGCCGATGTCGCGCGCGCCGAGAGCTATCTCGATGCGATCCGCACGCTGCAGGCGCGCTTCCTTCAGATCGCACCCGACGGCTCGGTCGCCGAGGGCGATTTCTATCTCGCGCGGCCCGGCCGGCTTCGGCTCGAGTACGACTCGCCCAACCCCAATCTTCTCGTCGCCGACGGCCGCGCGCTCGTCCATATCGACCGCTACCTCAAGACGATCGCCTATCTGCCGATCGATTCCACCCCGGCCGGCATCCTCGTGCGCGAGCGGATCCGGCTCGACGGCGACGTGCGCGTCGTGGGCGTGGAGCGCGGGCCGGCGGTGCTGCGCATCGCCCTCGTCCAGACGTCCGATCCGCGCGCCGGGCGGCTCGTCCTCGCCTTCGGCGAGCGGCCGTTCACGCTGGCGAGCTGGTCGTTCGTCGATTCGCAGGGTCTGGCGACCCGAGTGACCCTGATCGACCCGAAATTCGGCACCCCCATCGACCCCGCAAAGTTCACCTACCAAGACCCGAACCGGGACACGGGCGGCGCGAACCGGAACTGAGCGCCGGCCGGCGGCAAGTTGAACCCGGCAGAATTTGCCGCAGGGGCGAGTCGGCTCCCCCCAAGTATTTGTAAATAAATGAATCTTGGGTGGTCGGCGGCTTGCATTGCCTGTGGGCATGGCCGAGACCGTCGACCCCGCAATTGCACGACCGCGCTACGAGATTCGTCCGAGCGCCCTTCAGACGCCCAACGCGCCTGAGGAATTCGTCGACAACGAAGCCAAGCCGCTGACCTTCGGCGACATGCTCGACGCCATCAATCCGCTCCAGCAGCTGCCGATCATCGGCTCGATCTACCGCGCCGTGACGGGCGCTTCGATCGCGCCGGCCGCGCGGGTCGTCGGCGGCGTCCTGTTCGGCGGGCTGACAGGCGGCATCTCGGCCATCGCCAATGCCGTGGTCGAGGGCATCAGCGGAAAAGACATTTCCGCGCACCTCATCGCAATGGCAACACCCGGCGAGGACGCACCGCCGGCGCCGCCCGGATCGCCGGCCGGCGATCCGCAAGGCGACCACGGCGATGCCACGCTCCAGTTCGCTTCCTATCGCCAGCCGACCGAGGACGTCCGCGGCAGCATCGAGCGAAACGGGCTGCTGACCACCTGGATTCCCGGTGCGACACCCGTCGTGCCGGCACCGCGCGGCAACGATCCCGACATGCGTCTGGCGAGCGCGGCCCCCCCGGGCGGAATTTCGATCGCCAGCCTTTCGCCGTCGATGCTGCCGTCGGCGGTCCCGCCGGTTGCGGCTGCGCGCGAACCGGCGGGCGCGCAAATTCAGGCGCCCGCTCCTGCCCCCGTGCCGGAAGCCCCGGCAGCGGCCGCAGCGCCGGCAGCGGCACCGGCACCGGCGCCCGAGCCAATGCTGGCGAGTGCGGCGACGGCCGGACCGATGGGCGGACCCATGCGGGCCATGTCGCTCGACAGCTATCGAGCGCGCGCGTTCAACACGCCCGTGCAGATGGTGAACATGCCTGTCGTCGACAGTCGGCTCGGCGTCTTCCAGCGGGCGGAAGCCGCCCGGGCGATGGCCACGGCGAACGCCAGCAGCGCACAGGCGGCGGCCGCAATGCCCGCAGCACTCCAGGCGCAGCAGTCCGCGGAAGATACCGCCGGCGATCCGCAATCCTATTTCGCGGCATCTATGGCGCGCGGGCTCGAACGCTACCGGCAGATGCAGCAGCAGCGCGAAGAAGCCAACCGCCGCGGGATCTGAGCTAGGCGCGCGTGCCGAAGATGGCGCTGCCCACGCGGACGTGCGTGGCGCCCAGCGCCACGGCGGTTTCGAAATCCCCGCTCATCCCCATCGAAAGCGCCGGCATGGAATTTCGCCGCGCGATTTCGCGCAGCAGCGCGAAATGCGGGGCGGCCGGCTCGTCGGCCGGCGGAATGCACATGAGCCCCTCGATCGAAAGTCCGTGACGCTCGCGACATTCGGCGAGGAAGGCGTCGGCGAGTTCGGGCAAGACGCCGGCCTTCTGCGGTTCGGCGCCCGTGTTGATCTGCGCGAAGAGCCGCACGCGCCGGCCGGTCTTCGCGATTTCGGCGGCGAGGGCCGCTGCAAGCTTCGGTCGGTCGACGGTCTGGATCGCGTCGAACGTCGCCACGGCCTCGCGGACCTTGTTGGTCTGGAGCGGGCCGATCAGATGCAGCTCGAGATCCCGTCCGTTCGCGCGCAGGGCGGGATATTTCGCCATCGCTTCCTGGACGCGGTTCTCGCCGAATACGCGCTGACCCGCGTCGAGCGCCGCCTCGACGGCCGCCTGCGGGTGGGTCTTGGCGACGGCGACGAGCGTCACGTCGCGCGCGTCGCGGCCGGCGCGCCGTGCGGCCTGCGCGATCCTGTCGCGGACCAAGGCGAGCGCCGTGGCAATGCCGTCCGGTGTGTCCATGCGTCTACAAAATGCGTTCCGCAAAAAGAAAGGGGCAGCTTTCGCTGCCCCTTCCCTCCGACCGATCCTTTGGGATCGATTAGAACGTGAGCGTCAGACCCGACACCACGCCGTTCGCGCGCGACGACTGCGCCGTGCCGAACAGAGCCGTGCCGTTGCCGGCGTTCGCCGTGCCTTCGGTGTACTTCGCGGTGAAGACGCCGAGGTTGGCCATCACGCCCGGAGCAAGCGTATAGCGGCCCGAAGCGCCGAACACGTCGATCTTGTCCTTGCCGAGAGCCTGCTGGGTCGTCACGCCGGCCGTAACCGTCGAGTTGTCGTTACGCGACGACGTGTAGTTGATCGACACCATGGCCGCACCGAAGGTGTAGCCGACGCCGACGTCCCACGAGTAGCCGTTGAACATGCGGATGCCGTCCGTCGCGACAGCGTTGCCCGCCGTCGTCGTGCCGACGCCGATGTTCTGCCAGTTGTCGACGTTCTGGTAGCTGCCGCCGACGTCGAAGCCCATGAAGTTGAAGCTGATGCCAGCGTTCCAGGACTTCGGATCCTTCAGCGACTGCTGGAGGCCCGTCTGGAGGCCGTAGCCCGACGGCTTCGAGAACGTGAGGTAGCCGACAGCGGCCTTCACGCCAACGTCACCGAAGGTACGGTTGAAGTTGATGTTGCCCGCCCAGCCGTCGAGGTACTGGTTGTTCGCCGTGTCGATGCCCTGACGATACGACATCGTCGGGGTGTAGTTGACGCCGGCCTGGAAGCCTTCGATGCGCGGCGTGAAGTACACGATCTTGTTCGAGATGCCGTCGATATCCATGCCCGTCGACGGGTTGCCCGCCTGCGGGGACTGGGCCGACACGCCGGCACGGTTCACGTTGATGCCGAGCGCGTTGTTATCACCGATGATGAAGCCGCCGTTGAAGGCTTCCGGAGCGCCGACCGCAGCCTGCGCCGCGACGTTATCGGCGCCGCCCAGCTGGACCTGACCGAACGAGCCTTCGAGGAACGACCACATGCGGCGCGTGACCGAGTTGCCGGTCGCCGTGTTGGCGTTCGGGTTGATCTGCCACACCGCACCCGTCGACATGCCGTTCGGCACCGCCGCGCGGAAGGTCAGGATGAGGCGGTTATCCGACGTCTGGTCGAAGCCGTGCGAGCGAATGTTGCCCTGCAGGTTGTCCGAGCCGACGTAGGTGACGTACTGACGCGCATAGCCGCCGACCGTGACGGCAAAGTTCGGCGAGCCGAACGGCTGCGTCTGAGCCTGCGCCGGGGCCGAGGCCGCGGCGAGGCCCGCGACGA
>JAYRKO010000152.1:0-6239 GCA_041905745.1 Tagaea sp.
AATACCACGCCGCGCGCGAGCGCCAGTCGTTCATCGAGGGGCGCATCGCCGAGCTCGAGGACAAGGTCAGCCGCGGCGAAGTCATCGACGTCGCCTCGCTCACCGGCAAGCAGGTCAAGTTCGGCGCGAAGGTCACGCTGGCCGACGAGGATACCGACGAGGAAGCGACCTACCAGATCGTCGGCGCCGACGAAGCCGACGTCGAGAAGGGCCGCATCTCGATCACCTCGCCGCTCGCGCGCGCGTTGATCAACAAGCAGGCGGGCGACACGGTCGAAGTCGCGACCCCGCGCGGCCACAAGGCGTACGAAATCATCAAGGTCCGCTTCAAGTAGCCGGAGACTTGCGCGCGCTGTCGTCCGCGCGTATAACGCTCGCGCTGCGGGGCTAACGGCAGTCGCCCCGCCATCTCCCAAGACGATCCGTCGTCCAAGCACTGCCTTCCGGGGGCCCGTATTGCGGGTCCTTGCCGGGAGGTGCGGACGATGTCATTCCTGAAGACCGTGAGACCGCTTGGCGCCAAGCCCGAATCCTATCCGGGATTCAGCGAGCGGCTTGTCGCCAGCCATTACGAGAACAACTACGCCGGGGCGGTGCGCCGGCTCGATGCGATCACGGCGCGGCTTGGCAGCCTCGATCCCGCGACGGCACCGGGATTCGACTGGAACGCGCTCAAGCGCGAAGAGCTGATCGCGTACAACTCGATGCTGTTGCACGAGATCCATTTCGAGGCGCTGGGCCCCGCCGTACCGCCGCCCGTCGACCTTGCTGCCGCGATCGAGCGCGATTTCGGATCGTACGACGCATGGCGCACCCGATTCGCCGCCTGCGGTCGGGCGCTTGCCGGCGGCTCCGGCTGGGTCGTCCTCGTGCGCGAAATGCGCTCGGGCTGCCTCGCGATCCAGTGGGGCGCCGACCACACGATGGGCTTCGCGGGCGCGGTGCCGCTCGTGGCGCTCGACATGTACGAACACGCCTATCACCTCGACTATGGCGCCAACGCAGGTGCCTACGTCGAAGCTTGGCTGGGCGCGATCGACTGGACGGCCGCCGCCGCGCGTTGGCGCGGGGCGCAAGCGCCGAAGGTCCCCCACGCGGTTTCGGTCGCGGAACTCGACGGTTTCGGCGGCATTTTCGTCGACGCGCGTCGCGGACCCACCTATGTCGCGGCCGAGACGGTGCTCCCCGGCGCCATGCGCGTCGACCCGGCATCGCCCGACGGCGTGGCCGCCGGCCTGCCGAAGGACCGCGAGATCGTCGTCTACTGCGTCTACGGATTCTCGTTCAGCCGCGACACGGCCGAAGCACTCCGCGCGCAAGGCTTCCGCGCGCGCCATCTCGATACCGGCATTGTCGGCTGGTGCGCAGCGGGCGGAAAGCTCCAGCCCAAGACGAAGGGGGACGGCGCATGAAGTGGATCACCCGCGAGCGGCCGAAAATCGACCGTGTCGCCTGCCCGTGGCTCGTGACGCGTTTCGTCGACAAGTCGCCTGAGTTCGTCTTCGTTGCGCCGGACAAGGTACTGTTGGAGGCAAAGCGTCTCGATGCGATTCCCTACGACGTGCCCGACGTGGAACTGAGCCACGTGGGCGAGTTGTGTAGCTTCGACGCCTTCCTGAAAAAATACGGGCTCGTCGATCCGGCGCTTGCCCATCTCGCCGTGATCGTGCGCGGCGCCGATACGGGCCGTCCCGACCTGGCGCCCGAGTCGGCGGGCCTGCTCGCGGCGTCGCTCGGTCTTTCGGCGATCCACGCGACAGACGACCATGCGATGCTTGCGCAAGGCTTCGTGCTGTACGACGCTCTCTACGCGTGGGCGCGCCGGGCGCGCGGCGAAACCCACGGCTGGCCGCCCAAGGGATGACCGATATGCCCGACGCTTCCGCCCCCGCCTTTCCCGACAAGCCCGACTTCATGACGGCGCTCGCCTACTGGTTCAAGCTGGGCTGCCTTTCCTTTGGCGGCCCGGCCGGCCAGATCGCGATGATGCAGCACGATCTGGTCGACGGACGCCGCTGGATCGGCCAGCGCGCGTTCCTGCGCGGCCTGTCGTTCGCGACGCTGCTGCCGGGGCCCGAGGCCACGCAGCTCGCAACTTATATCGGCTGGCGACTCCACGGCTTGCCGGGGGGAATCGCGGCCGGCGGCCTCTTCGTGCTGCCGGGCGTGGTTTGCATGCTGGCGCTTTCGTGGATTGCCGCCGCGCACGGCGATACGGGCTTCGTGGGCGCGATTTTCGACGGGCTGAAGCCCGTCGTGATCGCGATCGTCGGGCACGCGGTCTGGCGCATCGGGCGCAAGTCGCTGGTCGGGTGGCAGGCCGTTTCGCTCGCCGCCGCGGCGTTCGCCGCAATCCATTTCCTCGATATCGGATTTCCGTGGGTCGTGGCGACGGCAGCGGTGATCGGCTGGTTGTCGGTGCGCAACGGCGTATCGCCGTTCGCCGGGAGCGCGCATGGAAATGGCAACGCCGACGACGAAGTGCCGCACGATGCGCCTTTGCCGCCAAATGCATGGCTGCGCTTCGCGAAGCTCGGCCTCGTTTTCGGACTTTTCTGGGCGGTGCCGGTCGGCGCGGTGCTGTGGACGATGGGGACACGCCCCTTCGGCGATATCGCGGACCTGTTCACGAAGGCGGCATTCGTCACGTTCGGTGGCGCCTATGCCGTCCTGCCCTATGTCGCGGATGCAGCCGTCAATCACTACGCTTGGCTTTCGCCGGCCGAGATGCTGAACGGTCTGGCGCTTGCCGAGACGACACCGGGCCCGCTGATTCTCGTCCTGCAGTATGTCGGGTTCTTCGCGGGATGGAACTCCGCTGCCGCCGATCCGTTCTGGCCGGCCGCCATTGCGGCGCTGCTCGCGAGTTACGTGACGTTTCTGCCGAGTTTCCTGTTCATCTTCGCGGCGGCGCCTTACATCGAGGGCCTGCACGAGAACAAGGCTGCTTCGGCCTCGCTCGGCGCTATCACGGCGGCGGTCGTCGGCGTGATCCTGAATCTCGCGGTCTTTCTCGGTACGGCCGTGTTCGTGCCGACGCCGGGCCATGTCGATTTCGTCGCCGTGGCGCTCGCGGCGGTCGCCCTGTTCGCGCTGGTGCGCTTCGGAGCGGCGATCCATTGGCTCGTCGTCGCAGGTGCGGCGTTCGGGCTCGTGCGGTACGCGGCCGGCCTGTGAGCCGGAAATTCCAGCGGCGCGTCGAGGATTTCGCCTGCGCGAATTGCGGGCGGAAGGTCGCCGGCGACGGTTATACGAACCATTGCCCGCACTGCCTTTGGTCGCTGCATGTCGACGTCAATCCCGGCGACCGCGCGGAAAGTTGCGGCGGCCGGATGCGACCGGCGCGCATCGAGACGAAGGGCGGACAATGGACGCTCGTCCACGAGTGCGAGACGTGCGGCGCGTCGCGGCGCTGCCGGACATCCGACGCGGACTCGCGCGAGGCGCTCGTGGCGCTCGCGCGCGCCGCGGCCGACGGCGCTAGCGGAAGAAGAAGTAGGTGACGATCGCGAAACTCGGCAGCAGGAATGCGCCAGACCACGCCATGTAGCCGAAGAAACTCGGCATCTTCACGCCGCCCGCTTCCGCGATCGATTTGACCATGAAGTTGGGCGCGTTGCCGATATAGGTGTTGGCGCCCATGAAAACCGATCCGGCCGAGATCGCCGCCAGAGTGGTGGCGAGGGGCCCCATCATCTGGTCCGCATCGCCGCTCGCGAGATTGAAGAACACGAGATAGGTCGGCGCGTTGTCGAGGAAGCTGGAAAGCCCGCCGGACATCCAGAAATACATCGCGTCGTTCGGCCGTCCGTCCGGGCCGGTGACGAGTGCCACGATCGGGGCGAACGCGCCCTCGCTGCCGGCGCGCAGCATCGCGATGACCGGCACGATCGTCGCGAAGATGCCGAAGAACAGCTTGGCGACCTCGACGATGGGCCCCCACGTGAATTCGTTGGCTTCACGCACGTCGGCGGCCGTCGCCTTCCACGAAATTGCGGCAAGCGCGATCAGGATCGCGTCGCGCACGAGCCCTTCGAGCGGCAGGTGCGTACCGGCAACAGTGATTTCCACGCCCGATTTCCAAATTCCCGACAGCAGAACGGCGCCCACGACACCGGCCAGCAGCAGCAGATTGACGCGTCCGACGAGGCGTACGCGATTGTCGGGCGTCGGGTCCGGCTTTGGCGGGAGATGGGTGTCGAAGCGGTAGAGCCAGACGTCGACCACGTAGAATGCCGTCAGCAGGATTGCGCTGACGAGCAGCATCGGGGCCGCGAGATGAACCGTCGGCCAGAAGAAATCGACGCCCTTGAGGAAGCCGAGGAACAGCGGCGGATCGCCGAGCGGCGTCAGACTGCCGCCCACATTCGCGACAAGGAAAATGAAAAACACGACGACGTGTGCGTTGTGACGCCGCTCGTCGTTGGCGCGCAGCACGGGCCGGATCATCAGCATGGCCGCACCCGTCGTGCCCGCGACGCTCGCAATCAGCGTGCCGATCACAAGCAGCCGGACATTCATGCCCGGCGAGCCGTGGATATTTCCGCGCACGAGGACGCCGCCTGCGATCGTGAACAGCGCACCGATTAGGATGAGGAACGGCAGATATTCCGCCAGCATCGTATGGGCCATCGTCTCGACGACCATCGGCGCCGGGTGCGTCGCGAGGAAGGGCAGCACAAAGGCGAGCGCCCAGCCGAGCGTGATCTTGCCGTAGTGGTGGTGCCAAAGGGCCGGTGCCGCCAGCGGAAGGATTGCGATCGACAGCAGCATGCCGGCAAATGGAACGGCCCACCAGGCGGCGAGCTCGGCCCCGTTCAGGGATTCTGCCGCGAGCGCCGGTCCGGGAAGAAAGTTCGCGATTGCGACGAGAGCCAGGCAAGCTGCGGTGCGACGTATTGGCTGCATTTCCGGTTCGCGTCCCTTCAAGTTTACGTTCCCGACGCTCGCCGGATGCGGTCGTGGCGTCAATAAAAGAAAATGGCGGCCTGTATGGCGAGGAGCGGCAGGAGCAGGACGGCAGACCATCCAATGTAGCCGAAGAACGTCGGCATTCGCACGCCCCGCGATTCCGCCATCGCCTTCACCATGAAGTTCGGCGCATTGCCGATATAAGTGAGGGCGCCCATGAAGACCGCACCGGCGGAAATCGCGAGCAGGGTCCGGGCGAGGGGCCCCATCAGCGTCGTCGCGTCGCCTCCGGCGAGGTTGAAGAAAAGAAGATAGGTCGGTGCATTGTCGAGGAACGCGGACAGGATGCCGGTCGCCCAGAAATAGACGGCATCGTTGGGCACGTCGCCGGCCGAGAGAAGCGCCACAAGCGGCGCCAGGGCGCCTCCTGACCCGGCGCGCACGATCGCGATCGCCGGCACGATCGTGACGAAGATGCCGACGAAGAGCTTCGCCACTTCCGCCATCGGTCCCCACTCGAAGCCGCTCGCGGTGCGGATCGCGGGCGGGGTTGCGGCGAGCGACAGGCCCGCGATCGCGGCGAGCGCCAGCGTGCGGACGACGTTTTCGCCCGGAACGACGGTATGGAAGAATTCGACCGTCCAGTCTGCGCGCCAGACGCCGGAGGCGAGCACGACGGCGACGATCGCGGCGAGCAGGACGAGATTGCGTTTGCCGTCGATGCCGAAATCTTCCGTCGCATTGCCTGCCGTGCCGGGTGCCGGCGGATGGCGACCGTCGATGAAATAGAAGATTGCCAGCAGCGGAACGGCGAGGACGAGCATCGGGGCGAACATCGCCTTCGTGACCCAGAAGAACGACACGCCCTCGAGAAAGCCGATGAACAGCGGCGGGTCGCCCAGCGGCGTCAGCGCCCCGCCGATATTGCCGACGAGGAAAATGAAGAAAACGAAGACATGCGCGTTGTGCGGCCGATCGAGATTCGCGCGCAGCAGCGGCTGGATCAGCAGCATGCAGGCGCCGGTCGTGCCCATGATGCTGGCGAGCACCGTTCCTGCCGCCAGCAGCGCGGTATTCGAAGCCGGCGTCCCGCCGGGCACGCCGCGCAGTCGGATGCCGCCGGCCACGACATAGAGCGCGAGCAGGAGAACGACGAACGGAACGTATTCGACCACCATCGTGTGGACGAATTCGTAGGCCCCGACGTCCGTTCCGAAGACAAGGGCGCACGGAACGAGGAAGGCTGCGGCGCATCCGGCGGCGTATTTTCCGTAGTGCGCGTGCCAGGCGTGCGCGAACAGGATCGGGCCGAGTGCGATGCCGGCAAG
>JAYRKO010000153.1:0-6211 GCA_041905745.1 Tagaea sp.
CGGACGCCGAGGCAGCCGACCTCCTCGTCGTAGGAAAAGGCGAAATGGATCGGCGCGCGCAACTTGCGCCGCACGAAATCCGGCGCCAGGGACAGGCAGACGCCGACGAAGCTTTTCATGTCGGTGGTGCCGCGGCCGTAGAGCCGCCCGTCCTTCTCGCCGGGCTCGAATGCCGGCACCGTCCATTCCTGACCGTCGATCGGGACGACGTCCGTGTGGCCCGACAGCACGAGGCCGGGACCGTCCGCCGGGCCGATCGTCGCCCACAGATTGGCTTTCTTCCCGCTCGCGTCGAAGACGAGGTGCGAGGCGACGCCGAGATTCCGGAGATAGTCGCGCACCCATTCGATCAGCGCGAGATTGCTGTCGCGGCTGGTCGTGTCGAACGAAACCAGCTTCTTGATGATGTCGAGTGTTTGTTCGGTCGGTCTGGCGGACATTTCGGAATCGGATCCCGGGGAGTGGTTCTTGCGAAGCGGCACCGGAGTATGCCCAACTCGCAGGCCGCGCAGAAGAGGGGGAATGCATGGCTGCAATGCCGCGGATCGCACTCGTCGGATTCCATCTGGAGAGCAATTCGTTCGCGTCGCCGACGCGCGAGGCGGATTTCCGGGGTCTCTGCTATCTCGAAGGAGCGGACATCCTCGCCGAAGCCGCGAAACCGGCGCCTGCCATGCCGCTCGAGGTACCGGGCTTCGTCGCCGAACTTGACCGCCTCGGCTTCCGGTGGGAGCCGGTTCCGATCCTCGTGACGGGTGCGGAACCTGGCGGACCGATCGAGCAGACCTTCTTCGAGACGTGCCTGCGGCGGATTATCGACGGGCTTGCGAAGGCCGGGCGCATCGATGCTGTCTATCTGACAAATCACGGTGCGATGACGGCCACCGGCGATCTCGACCCGGACGGCACGCTCTATACCGCGATCCGATCGCGCATCGGCACGGTTCCGTTCGTCGCGTCGGTCGATCTCCATGCGAACCTTTCGGATCGGATGATCGGAAGCGTCGACGCGTTCGTCTCCTACCGGACGAACCCCCATGTCGACCAGCGCGAACGGGGGGCCGAATGCGCCCGTCTCCTCGTGGAACTCCTCGGCGGAACGCGGATGCGTACCGCACTCGTCCGCCTGCCGTTGACGCCGGCGTCGGTCACGCTGCTGACCGCGCAGGGTCCGTATGCCGACCTGATGAACGATGCCGAGAAGCGGATGGCTGCGGATCCTCGTCTTGCGAACCTTTCGGTCGTCGGCGGTTTCGTCTTCGGCGATACCCCCAAGAACGGTCTTTCCGTCGTCGCGACATCCCGGGATGGAGAAGCGCACGCGCAGACGGTGGCACTCGATCTGGCGCGAAAAGCGTGGGCCGACCGGCATCGGTTCGTGCGGACGTTGACGCCGGTCGCTCGCGCGGTCGAGTTGGCACATGCCGCGGCCCGCGGGGAACGCGCGCCCGTCATCTTTGCCGATACCGGCGACAATCCCGGCGGCGGCGGGCGCGGCAATACGACCGAGCTCCTGCGCGCGCTCGTGGAGTCGGGTGCGCGCAACGTCCTGTTTGGAAACTTCGTCGATGGTGCGCTCGCCGTCGACGCGCATCGGCGAGGCGTGGGGGCGCGTTTCGAGGCCGAGTTCAACCGGAACGGCGCCGATCGTTTCGGCGAACGGTTTCGGCTGCCCGCGAAGGTGCTCTCGACGACCGACGGGCGCGTGGTCGGGCGGCGCGGCGTCTATCGCGGTCGGGCACTTGAACTGGGGCCGACGGCCGCGCTCGATCTTGGGGGCGTGACCGTCGTCGTCGCCACGAGCCGCAAGCAGTGTGCGGATCCGGTCTTTTTCGAGATGCACGGTCTCGACATCGGTCGCGCGGCGGCCGTGGCCGTCAAGTCCCGCGGCCATTTCAGGGCCGGCTTCGACGAGTTTTTCCCGCCCGAGAATGTATTCGAAATCGACACGGCAGGTCTCACGGCGCCGGTGCTCGACCGGATCGACTTCCGCCACCTGCCGCGACCGGTCTTTCCGATCGATCCGGAAGCGACTTGGTCGGGCGCATAGGCCGGCGCGCGGGCTTGCCTCGCGGCGCTCATCCTGTATCCTTCGGTCCCGCGCGGGCGGCGCCGACCGGAACGGTAGAAGACGGCGGCAGGTTCGCATGCAGGTAAGGGGCGCCGGCCGGAGAAGGGGAATGATCGGATCGCTAGGACGTAGGTGCGTCGAGATGCGCCGCCGCGCAATTGCTGCTGCATTTGCATTCGCCTTCCTTGCCGGATCGCCAGCTGCCGAGGCGCAGGACCTCGTCATGGGCGTGGGGGGCGCCGTCACGTCGGTCGATCCGCATTTCCACAACCTGGCGCCCAACAACGGTGTGGCGGCCCATATATTCGACCGCCTCGTGCATCAGGACGAGCAGCAACGCCTCGTTCCCGGCCTGGCGACCGAATGGCGCGCGGTCGACGACACGACGTGGGAGTTCAAGCTGCGTCGCGACGTCCGCTTCCACGACGGATCGCCGTTCGATGCGGAGGACGTCGTTGCGACGCTGAAGCGCGTGCCGTGGGTTCCGAATTCGCCGTCGTCCTTCGCGATCTCCACGCGGGCGATCGTCGAGACGATCGTGGTCGACAGCCACACAATCCGCTTCCGCACGGCGAAGCCCTATCCGCTGCTGCCGAACGATCTGTCCATCGTAAATATCGTTTCCCGAAAGGCGGTCGAGGCGCCGACCGGCGACTTCAACCAGGGACGCGCGGCCGTCGGAACGGGGCCGTTCAGGCTGGTCGAGTTCGTGCCGGGCGACCGCGTCGTCCTGCAGCGCAACGACGGCTACTGGGGCGGTCCCCCGCCCTGGGCCCGCGTCACGATCAAGACGATCACGAACCCGTCGGCCCGAACCGCGGCCCTCGTCGCCGGCGACGTCCAGATCATCGATCAGGTCCAGACTGCGGACATGCCGCGGCTGCGCTCGAACCCTCAGATCGCGATCTCGAAGACGACGTCGAACCGTCTCATCTATCTGGCGCTCGACCAGAACCGCGACCAGACGCCGTTCGTCACCGACAAGCAGGGCGCATTGCTGCCCAACAATCCGTTCAAGAACCGCAAGGTCCGCATGGCGCTCTCGCGCGCGATCAATCGCGACGCGATCGCGCAGCGGATCTTCGACGGCGAGGCCATTCCCGCAGGCGGCCTCCTTCCGGTGGGATTTTTCGGCGCATCGGAAAAGCTCAAGCCGGATTCGTTCGACGTCGAGGCCGCGCGCAAGCTGCTCGCCGAAGCCGGCTACCCGAACGGCTTCGCAATGACGATCCACGGTCCCAACGACCGCTATCCGGAAGACGAAAAAGTGCTTCAGGCGATCGGGCCGATGTTCAGTCGGGCGGGGATCGATACGCGCGTCGTCACGGCGCCGTGGTCGAATTTCGCAGCACAGGCGAGCGCGCCGAACTACGCGTTCAGCCTGATGCTCGTCGGCTGGGGGGCGGGCACGGGCGAAGCATCGTCGCCGTTGCGTTCGCTCTTGGCGACCGTCAATCGGGAAAGCGGAATGGGGGCATCGAACCGGGGCCGCTATTCCAATCCGCAGGTCGACGAACTGCTCGCGCGCGCGCTATCGACAGTCGGCGACGGGGCGCGCGCGAAACTGCTGGCCGAGGCGACGGAAGCGGCGGTCGCGGAGGTCGGCCTCATCCCGCTTTACTATCAGGTCAATCTCTGGGCCCACAGGCGCAATATCCAGTATTTGCCGCGGGCCGACGAGTACACGCTGGCGCAACAGGTCCGACCTTCGAAGTGACCGTTTCCGGAATGGGCGGGGCGGCATCCGGGTACGATTTTTCGATGGGACAGGCCCGCGCGCGCGTCGTATTGTGAACGCATAATCCAATAAGAGCACGGAGGCTCAACAATATGCGCCGAACCCCGATCCGACTTTCCGTGGCCCTCGTTGCGGCCGCTCTCGCATTCGCCGCGACCGACGCGCGCGCCCAAAATCTGGTGATCGCCGTCGGCGGCAACATCACGTCGATGGACCCGCACTACCACAATCTCGGGCCCAATAATAATGTCGTCCAGTATTTCTTCGACCGTCTGGTCCACTTCGACCACCAGCAGCGCCCGATCCCCGGTTTGGCGGAATCGTGGCGCGCGGTCGATGAACGGACGTGGGAGATCAAGCTCCGCAAGGGAGTGAAGTTCCACGACGGCTCCGATTTCGATGCCGAGGACGTGCTGGCGAGCTTCAAGCGCGTTCCGTGGGTCCCCAACTCGCCGTCGTCCTTCACGGCGATGGTTCGCGGCATCGACGTATCGGTCGTCGACCCGCATACGCTGATCTTCAAGACGGCCGCACCGCGCCCGCTGCTGCCGCTCGACATGGCGATCGTCAACATCGTGAACCGGAAAAGCGTCGAGGCGCCGACGGCCGATTTCAATGCCGGAAAGGCGATGAACGGTACCGGTCCGTACCGCTTCAAGGAATTCGTCCCCGGCGATCGGGTCGCCATGGAGCGCAACCCCAACTACTGGGGCGAGAAGTCGCCTTGGGCGAGCGTGACCACGCGCATCGTGACCAATCCGTCGGCTCGCATGGCGGCGCTCCTTTCTGGCGACGTCCAGATCATCGACCAGGTCCCGACCGCGGATATCCCGCGTCTCAAGCAGAATTCGAATTTGCGTCTCGAGACCGTCACATCCAACCGCCTCATCTATCTCCATCTCGATCACGCGCGCGATTCCACGCCGTTCGTGACCGACAAGGCGTCCGGTCAGCCGCTCGCCAAGAACCCGCTCAAGGACCGTAAGGTCCGCGAGGCGCTGTCGAAGGCGATCAACCGTCAGGCGATCGCCGAGCGGATTTTCGACGGTCAGGCCATTCCGGCCGGCGGCCTGCTGCCGGACGGCTTCTTCGGTGCTTCGCCCAAGCTGAAGCCCGACGCATTCGATCCGGCGGCCGCGCAGCGACTGCTGGGCGAGGCGGGCTTTCCCAACGGCTTCAAGCTGACGATTCATGGGCCCAACGACCGCTATCCGGAAGACGGCAAGGTCCTGCAGGCGATCGGTCCGATGTTCACGCGTGTGGGCCTCGATACGGCCGTGCAGCCGATGCCCTGGGCGACGTACGTTGCGCAGGCGGGTGCGCCCAATTACGCCTACTCGGTCATGCTTGTCGGTTGGGGATCGGATACCGGCGAGACTTCGTCGCCGTTGCGGGCGCTGCTTGCCACGCCGAATCGCGATCTCGGCTACGGGGCGTCTAACCGCGGGCGCTATTCGAACCCGAAGGTCGACGAACTGCTCGGCAAGGCGCTCCAGACGGTCGATACCGGCGCGCGCGAGAAGCTGCTGTTCGAAGCGTCGGAACTGGCGGTCGGCGACTATGGCCTGATCCCGCTCTACTATCAGGTCAATCTCTGGGCGATGCGCTCGAACCTCACGTATCAGGCGCGGACGGACGAGTACACGCTCGCGCACTTCGTGAAGCAGCGCTGAGGACGGGGCGGGAACCCGTCGCCGACGGGCTCCCGCCGCCGCCGTTCGGGCCGCAATGACCGTCTTCATCATCCGGCGACTGATGCAGAGCGCGTTCGTGCTCGCGGTCATGTCGCTGCTCGTTTTCTTCGGCGTCTACGCCATCGGCGATCCGGTCGAGATCTTCATTGCCGCCGACGCCGACCAGATCGAGCGCGAGCGGGCGATGCAGGCCCTCGGTCTCGATCGGCCGATCTGGGAGCAGTACGGGTTTTTCATCGTCAATGCGCTGCGCGGCGACCTCGGACGTTCGTTCGTGTTCAACATTCCGTCGATCGAGTTGATCCTGCAGCGGCTGCCGGCCACGCTCGAACTGGCCGCATGCGCCGTGGCGCTCTCGGTCGTTCTCGGAATTCCGCTGGGAATGTACGCCGGCTACCGGCCGCACAGCCGTATCGCCAAGACGATCATGGCGACGTCGATCGCCGGCTTCAGCCTGCCGACCTTCTGGGTCGGTCTGATGCTGATCCTCGTATTCGCCGTCCAGCTCGGCTGGCTGCCGTCGACCGGTCGCGGCGAACTGGGCGAGTTTCTGGGCATCCGGTCGAGCCTGTTCACACGCGACGGCCTCGCGCATCTTCTGCTGCCGGCGTTCAACCTCGCGCTGTTCAACATCTCGCTGGTGATCCGGCTGACGCGCGCGGGCATGCGCGAGAACATGCCCATGGACTACGTGAAGTTTGCGCGCGC
>JAYRKO010000154.1:0-6178 GCA_041905745.1 Tagaea sp.
CCGAGCGCATCCTCAAGACGACCGACTGGTCCGTCTACGGCATGGACATCCAGAAGGACAAACTCGACGAGTGCATCGGCAATCCGCGCTTCAACTACGTCGAAGGCGACATCACGATCAACCGCGAATGGGTCCAGTACCACGTCAAGAAGTGCGACGTGATCCTGCCCCTCGTCGCGATCGCGACCCCCATCACCTACGTCCAGCAGCCGCTCAAGGTCTTCGAACTCGATTTCGAGGCGAACCTCGCCATTGTGCGCGACTGCGTGAAATACGGGAAGCGCGTGCTGTTCCCGTCGACCTCCGAGGTGTACGGCATGTCGACCGACACGCCGTTCGACGAGGAAGCTTCCAATTTCGTTCT
This sequence comes from Tagaea sp., assembly GCA_041905745.1. Classification (GTDB taxonomy): domain Bacteria; phylum Pseudomonadota; class Alphaproteobacteria; order CACIAM-22H2; family CACIAM-22H2; genus Tagaea. Next base: position 365 of record JAYRKO010000154.1, read on the forward strand.
CGGCCCGATCCACAAGCAGCGCTGGATCTATTCCTGCTCGAAGCAGCTGCTTGACCGGGTGATCTACGCCTACGGCTCCAAGGGCGAGCTCAAATACACGCTGTTCCGCCCGTTCAACTGGATCGGCCCGAAGCTCGACAACATCTGGGCGGCGAAGGAAGGCTCCTCGCGCGTGCTCACACAGTTCGTCGGCAATATCGTGCGCGGCGAGAACATCAGTCTCGTCGCCGGCGGGGCGCAGCGCCGCTGCTTCCTCTATATCGACGATGCGATGGACGCGATGATGAAGATCATCGCGAACGAGGGCGGCTGCGCCGACAATCGCATCTTCAATATCGGCGAGCCGAAGAACGATTTTTCGATGCGCGAACTGGCCGAGATCCTGCTCGACGTGATCAAGGGCTATGACGGCTACGCGGACGTGAAATCGCGGGTGAAGCTCATCGACGTCGACCCGGACGGCTATTACGGCAAGGGCTACGAAGACATCCAGGTTCGGGTGCCGGCAATCGAGAACGCCAAGCGGTATCTCGGTTGGGCGCCGAAGACCGATCTTCGCACCGCGCTCAAGAAGACGCTGGACTACTACCTGCTCGGTCGCCGCAAGGACACGGGCGATCTGACTGGTACGCCCGTCTGAAGCGGCGTTGCACGCGATGACCGGCCCCGCGCGGCTCGCGATCAAGATTGACGTCGATACCGACCGCGGCACACGCGAGGGCGTGGCGCCGCTCGCGCGCGTTCTGGACCGGCACGGCATCCGCGGCACGTTCCTTTTCGCACTCGGTCCGGACAATACCGGCCGTGCGATCAAGCGCATCTTCCGTCCGGGTTTTTTTGCCAAAGTCAGCCGAACCAGCGTCATCAAGAATTACGGGATACGGACGCTGTTGAACGGCGTGCTGCTGCCGGCACCGGACATCGGCCGGCGGAACGCCGACGCCATGCGGGCGGTGGCCGTTGCCGGGCACGAGGTCGGGATCCATTGCTGGGACCATATCCGCTGGCAGGACGGGCTCGCGAAGATGGACATCGCGACCGTCCGGGACGAGTTCGCGAAGGCGCGCGCGGCTTTCGAGCGCATCTTCGGGCGGCCGGCGCGTACGGCAGGGGCTGCCGGCTGGCAGGCCGACATGAAGAGCCTCGAAGTCTACGATGAGGCCGAGCTCGACTACGCATCGGACGCGCGCGGTGCCGCACCGTTCCGGCCGCGCGTGGGAACCCGGACATTCCGGACGATCCAGGTCCCGACGACACTGCCGACCCTCGACGAGTTGATCGGCCGCCCGGAGTACCCGACGGAACGACTGATCGATGTCTATCTCGGCCGGCTCGTGCCCGGTGCGCTCAACGCGTTCACCGGGCACGCCGAGCTCGAAGGGATGCACTATGTCGACTGGCTCGATCGCTTTCTCGGGGCAGCGGCCGCGCGAGGGGTGCGCTTCACGAATCTCGCGGAGGAAGCCGCCGCCCTGTCGACTGGCGAGGTGCCCGTATGCGATCTCACGCAGGGCGAAGTCGACGGCCGATCCGGAACAATGGCTGTGCAGGTCGGCGTCAAATTATAGTTAAATCAAATATTTAAACTCGACACTTCCGAGGTCGAGTGAGATGAGTCATAGTCGGTTTTTAAGGAAGCCGGAGAATTCGCATGCCTTCCCCGGACACGTCCTCGACGGGTCCCGCGGCCGAGCCGCCCAAGAAACCCAAGCACATCGTCCTGACGTCCCACCCGTCGAAAAGCGGGCCGCAGCCGCTGCGCATCGATTGGGGTGCCGGCGGCGCCCAAGCACGCGGGCCGATCATCGGAACGGTCACCGAGCCAACGCACCGCAACGTGATCGGGACCCATTCGGGCAGCTACATGCTCTACCGGGCGCTTGCGGTGGCCGCAGGCGCCCTGTCGCCGCTGCACAAGCCGGATCTGACCAATACGGCGCCCGCCGATCCCATCGGTCCTTTCGCGCAATGGGCGGATCCGGAGAAGATCGTCAGCCTCGATCCGTACGGCCATATGGTCGGCGAGTGCTTCGCGGGCCTGCTTGCGCAGGGCTACGATATCCGGCCGACGATCGCCGTGACCCGCGCCCACATCAACATGCCCGAACTGCAGGACGCGATCGCCGCCGGCCGGCTCAAGGTTGACGGAAGGATCGTCGAGGCAGGGGGCGACGTGCGCACCACGAAGGTCGCGATCGAACCCGTCTGGTATCTGCCCGGTATCGCCAAGCGATTCGGGATCGCGGAAACGGAATTGCGAAGCGGACTGTTCGAATATACCGGCGGCATGTTCCCGGAACTGGTGACACGCTCGGACCTCAAGGTCTTCCTGCCGCCCATCGGGGGGACGACGGTCTATCTCTTCGGCGACGTTTCGAAACTGGGCGATCCGGCGACGCGCATCGGCGGGCGCGTGCACGATGAGTGCAACGGCTCCGACGTGTTCGGATCGGACATCTGCACCTGCAGGCCGTATCTGGCGCACGGGATCGAGGTCGCAATCGAAACGGCGCAGCAGGGTGGCGTCGGATTCATCGTCTACAACCGCAAAGAAGGCCGTGCGCTGGGCGAGGTCACGAAGTTCCTTGTCTATAACGCGCGCAAGCGCCAGGAAGGCGGCGATCAGGCCGCGACCTATTTCAAGCGGACCGAGTGCGTGGCCGGCGTGCAGGACATGCGATTCCAGGAGCTGATGCCCGACGTCATCCACTGGCTCGGCATATCGCGCATCGATCGCTTCGCATCGATGAGCAACATGAAGTCGGAAGCGCTGATCCGCTCCGGCATCCAGATCGTCGAACAGGTCGAGATCCCGCCCGGTCTGATCCCGGCCGACGCGAGCGTCGAGATGGAAGCGAAGAAGGCGGCCGGCTATTTCACCGGCGGGCCGTCGCCCGACGAGCAGAAGCTGGCGCAGACCAAAGGCCGCGGGCTCGACGGCTGACATGGCTTTCGACCGATCCGTAGCGGCGCCAGGACCGCGCGTTGCCCGACTTCGCGATCCGGCGACGATCCGGGCCCGGGCGGGGCAGATCTTCGACGCCGGCGTCGCAGGACGACTTTCGCACTTCGCCGTCGATCTCTCGAAACTGCCCGCCGCCGCCGATCTTACGGTCGCCGCGATCCGCGCGGACTATCCGACGCTCGATATCCCGTACCACTCGCGCTGGCGACATTTCGACGTCGGCGGGATCGACCGATGGGGGCGGCTGGTTTCGGGCTTCGGCACGGACCCGCTTGAGCGCACGCGCGCGGCGATCGACCTTGCGGTGACGAGCGTCCTGCTCGATGCCGGCGCCGGGCCGGACTGGCGCTATCGCACGCACGACGGCGTTTTCGTCCGTTCGGAAGGGCTCGCGGTTGCAAGTTTCGACCTGTTCGCCGCAGGTGCGTTTTCCGCAGGCAAGACACGACTGCGCGCGGATGCGGCCGGGCTTGCCGCGTTCGACACCGCCCGACTTGCATCGGGTTTTCAGGTCGCGCCGGACAATCCGCTTGTCGGTCTCGACGGACGGGCAGCACTCATCCGCCGGCTGGGGGATTCCATCGCAAGGCGGCCCGATATCTTCGGGACGCCAGCGCGCATCGGCAATCTCGCGGACTACCTTTCGGCCACCGCGCGGGACGGTCGTTTGCCTGCCGCGCGTGTGCTTGCAGCGCTCCTTGAGGGATTCGAAAATGTCTGGCCGGCGCGCGTCGTCGTCGACGGGATCAATGTCGGCGACGTCGGCCGCCATCCGGCGGCGGAGGAAGGGCTCGTCCCGTTCCACAAGCTCAGTCAGTGGCTGGCGTATTCGCTGTTCGAGCCACTCGAGTGGCTGGGGCTGAACGTTGCGGGCCTCGACGAGCTGACTGGCCTGCCGGAGTATCGCAACGGCGGCCTGTTCCTCGATACCGGCGTGCTGTCGCTGCGCGAACCGGCAGCGGCCAGTCGGGCGCATCCGGCCGACGGCGAACTCGTCGTCGAATGGCGTGCCCTGACGGTGGTGCTACTCGATCGCGTCGCCGATCTGGTTCGCGACCGTCTCGGCTTGTCGCAGGCGGAATTCCCGCTCGCGAAGGTTCTTCAGGGCGGAACGTGGACGGCCGGTCGCCGGATTGCGGCCTCGCTTCGGCCGGGCGGCGGCCCGCCCTTGCGGGTCGAAAGCGACGGGACGATTTTCTAGGAAACAGGAGAGGATCCATGTCGGGCACGCTTCACGTCGTCGGTCATCCGGTGATTCAGCACAAGCTGACCCAGCTCCGGCGGAAGGAAACGGAGTCGCGGGATTTCCGGCGCCTCGTGCGCGAAATCTCGATGCTTCTGGCCTACGAGGCGACGCGCGACCGCATGCTGTCGACGGTCGAAATCGAGACTCCGATCCAGAAGATGCGCGCCCCCGTCCTTGCGGGCAAAGAAATCTGCCTCGTCTCGGTCCTTCGCGCCGGCAACGGCATTCTCGACGGAATGCTCGAGATCCTTTCGTCGGCGCGTGTGGGCCACATCGGTCTCTATCGCGATCCACAGACGCTGGCGGCAGTCGAGTACTACTGCAAGCTTCCCGAAGACATCGCGCAGCGCGAGGTTCTCGTCCTCGATCCCATGCTGGCGACCGGTCATTCGGCCGTGGCAGCGGTCAAGCGGGTAAAGCAGGCCGGGGCGACGTCGATCAAGTTCGTGTGTCTTCTGGCGGCACCGGAAGGTGTGCGTGAAATGCAGACCCACCATGCCGACGTGCCGATCTTTGCCGCGGCGCAGGACAGCCACTTGAACGACCACGGATATATCATTCCGGGGCTCGGCGACGCCGGGGACCGGCTTTTCGGCACGAAGTAGCAGCCCTTCCGGCGCGCGTCGCTTCGCGCTAAGAAGGCCCCTTACCGACTTCAGGGGGAATCCGGAATGGCTCAGCGGCTCGACGAAACGGCAAAGGGTGTTTACATCATCGCGGCGACGCCGTTCACCGACGCGGGCGAAGTGGATCTCGACAGCGCCGACCGGATGACCGACTTCTATCTCGAGTCCGGCGTCACGGGCATGACGATCCTCGGCGTGATGGGCGAGGCGCCCAAGCTGAGCGCGCAGGAATCCGGCGATTTCGCGACCCGCGTCATCAAGCGCGTCGCGGGGCGCGTCCCCGTCATCGTCGGCGCGTCGGCTGCGGGCAACCGGAATCTCGGGAACTTCACGAAGAAGGTGATGGATATCGGCGCCGCCGGCGTGATGGTGGCGCCGGTCGCCGGGCTCAAGAACGAAGAGCAGATCGAGGGCTATTACGATTCCGTCGTGCGCGAGATCGGTGAAACGCCGATCGTCCTTCAGGACTATCCGCAGCTCACGAACGTCTTCATGTCGGCGGGGCTGATCAACAGGCTTTTCGCGCGCCATGCCAGCATCAAGGTTCTGAAGCACGAGGAGGCGCCGGGTCTGCGCAAGCTCACGAAGGTCCGCAAGGCCGACGGCGACGGAAGCCGCAACCGGCGAATTTCAATTCTCGTCGGCAATTCGGCGCTGCACCTGCCCCAGGAAATGCGCCGCGGCGCCGACGGCGCGAACACCGGCTTCGCCTATCCCGAAATGCTGGTCGAGGTCGTCGACCTCTTCCTCAAGGGCAAGGCCGAGGAGGCCGAGGATCTTTACGATATCTACCTGCCGATCGTCCGCCACGAGCAGCAGGCGGGGTTGGGGCTTGCGGTTCGCAAGGAAGTTCTCCGTCGGCGTGGCGTGATCAAGTCGGCGCATCTGCGCGCACCCGGCTACGCGCTCGATGCGGACGAGCATCGCGAACTGGACAGCCTCATGCAGCGCCTCGAGCGACGGCTTGCCGCCGTCGG
>JAYRKO010000155.1:0-6178 GCA_041905745.1 Tagaea sp.
TGGCCGATGCTGAGGCTGACGATCGACTTGCCCTTGGCTTCCAGCGCCTTGGCGCGGGCGAGGACCTCGAAGGCGGTTTCGGTGCCCAGGCGCCCCATGCGCTCGGCAAGAATGTTGGTCATTGGGCTTGCTCCCCGGTGGCGCGGCGCTGGCGCGCCGCTTTCCTCGGCCGGACGAGGTACCACGCGGACCCCCCCGGCGCAACGAGGGCCGCCGGCACCGCCCCGCGCTTGCCCGGCGCGGGGAGGGCGTGTAAAAGCCTGCGCGGCTGTGGCGGCCGTAGCTCAGCTGGTAGAGCACCCGGTTGTGGTCCGGGTTGTCGCGGGTTCGAGCCCCGTCGGTCGCCCCAGCCCTTGCATTTGGCGCGGCGCGTGTCGATTTCGTAGAGTGCCGCGCATGCCGCCGCCCAAGGCACCTGCCTACCCCAAGGTTCCCCAGCTCGATCTCGACAAGGCGATCGCGCTGCACGGGCGCATGCTCGCCAAGCAGACAGGCGGCAAGCGGCTTGCGTATCCGTTCCACACGCTCGAAAGGCTGACCTTCGGCTCGAAGCCGCTGTCGGAGGCCGAGTTCGTCGGCGCGCGGCTGGCCGAGGCGAATTTTGCGGGCGCCAAGCTCGAACGCGCGAACTTCTTCGGCGCCGATCTGACGCGCGCGAATCTCCGGGGCAGCGACCTGACGCGCGCCGACCTGCGCGGCGTGTCGATGCGCGGCGCCAACCTCGAAGGCGCCATGCTGAAGCAGGCGGATATCCGCGACGGCTTCATCATCGTGCCCGACGAGAACGGCAATTTCGATTTCGCGAAGGCGACGCACCGCTCGGCCGAGATCGACGACGCCTCCTTCGCGCGCGCCAACCTGACCGAGGCGAAGGTCGCGCGCGCCTTCGGCCGGCGCACGGACCTGACGAACTGCATCATGCGCAATGCCAATCTCGCGGGCGCGGACTTGTCGTATTCCGACCTTTCCGGCGTGGTGCTGAGCGGTGCCGACCTGACCGAAACCAACCTGTCGCACTGCCTGCTGCAGGGCGCGGTACTCGCGGGCGCGTTCCTCTACAACACCAATCTCGAAGGAGCGGACCTGACGGCCGCGCAGTTCACGAAGAAGGAATTCGAGAAGGTCGACATCTCCAAGGCGATCCTGCCGAAGTCGATCGAATCCCTCGAATTGCCCGTCGCCGAGATGATCCAGCGCCATTTCCTGTGGCTGCAGAGCGCCGGCCAGCAGGGCGCGCAGGCGACGCTCGATGCGGTCGATCTTTCCGGTCTCGACGCGCCCAGCGTGAACTTCTCCGCCGCGCGCCTCAAACGCACGACGCTGATCGAGGCAAAGTTCCGCGACGCGAAGTTCCAGATGACCGACATGACCGGCGCCAACCTGACGGGCGCCGATCTGGGCGGGGCCGACCTGCGCGGCGCCACGCTCGACAAATGCATCCTCAACGGCGCCGACATGTCGAACGCCGATCTGTCGCCCATGCCGTTGCCCACGACGGCGACGGGTCGCTGGCCGACGCGGCTGCGCGGGGCGCAGCTCCACCGCGTCGATCTGCGCGGCGCGAACCTGACCGAGGCCGACCTTTCGGAATCGATCCTGCGCGGCGCGGATCTGCGCGGCGCAAACCTGACGGACGCCAAATTCACCGACGCCGACATGACCGGGGCCGACCTACGCGACGCGACGACCGAAGGCGCCGACTTCCGTGGCGCGCTCGGCCGCTAGGCGACGAAGCGGATTTCGCGGACCAGCTTGTCGCGGATCGCGTCGCGGAAATCGGTGTAGTCGCGCGCGGGAATGCAGAACGCGCCGGGCCCGCCGATCACGCGCGTCCGGTAATAGACGTCGAGATCGGGTTCCTCGTTCAGGATCGGCAGGCCGTTGACCGTGACGCCCAGTGCCAACGCATCGGCGCGCGCGTCGCCGACCGGCCGGCCCGCGTTCGATGCGCCGTCGCCCGAAACGTCGATTACCTGCCGCGCGGCGGCGAAGGGACAGGCTTCGAGCGCCGCCAGGCCGAAATCGACCGCATCACCGATCGCCGTCGTGCCGCCCACGATCAGGCGCGGCGCCACTTCGAGTTCTCCCGCGTAGGCCTCGAGATCGGCCGCGCCCGCAATCCGCCGCCAGTCGAGATTGACGACATGCATCTTCGCGTCGGCGAATTCGAAGAAGAACAGGCCCACGGCGCCGATGCGACCCGAGCCGATCGCCTCGACCAATGCGGGATGGCGCATCGCGGCGGCGTAGCCTTCCATCTGCAGATAGTACTCGTCCATGTCGACCGAGCTCGACGAGTCCACGGCCAGCACGATGGCCGCATCGACGGGTTCGGCGGCGCGCGCCGGCATGGCGGCAAAGGCGCCACCCGCGAGGAGAAAATTGCGGCGTGCGATCATGGCTTCCCGGTGTGCGGGGGCAATGTGGCATGATTGCGACCATGCGCTTTGCCGATCAAGCCCTGCTCACCTGTGCCGAGATGTCGCGCGCCGACCGCGCCGCCGTCGACGGCGGCGTCCCGGGCCTGCAGTTGATGGAGGCGGCCGGTGCCGCCGTGACGCGGGAAATCGTCGCGCGTTTTGCGCCGGGTCCGGTCTCGATCCTGTGCGGGCCGGGCAACAACGGCGGGGACGGCTTCGTGGTGGCGCGCCTTCTGCGCGCGGCCGGCTGGCCGGTGCGCCTCGGCCTTCTGGGCACGCGCGAGGCGCTGCGCGGCGATGCGGCGGTGATGGCGGCACGCTGGGACGGCGCGGTCGAGGCGGCGTCGCCGGCCGTGCTCGAAGGGGCGGGGCTCGTCGTCGATGCCCTGTTCGGTGCCGGTCTGTCGCGCCCGCTCGACGGCGATGCGGCGCTCGTCGTCGCGGCGATGGCCGGGCGACGCGTCGTTGCGATCGACGTACCCAGCGGCGTCTCCGGCGACACGGGCGAGATTCTGGGAAGCGCGCCGCAGGCGGCGCTGACCGTCACGTTCTTCCGGCGCAAGCCGGGCCATCTGCTCTATCCCGGCCGGGGCCTTTGCGGCGAAACGGTCGTGGCCGAGATCGGCATTCCGTCTTCGGTGCTCGAAGCGATCGTTCCGTCGAATTTCGCGAACGGAACGGCTCTGTGGCTCGACGTTTTTCCGATGCCGAAGGCCGACGGCCACAAATACGACCGCGGTCACGCGGTCGTGGTCGGCGGCGCGGTGCTGACCGGTGCGGCGCGATTGGCCGCGCGCGCCGCCGCGCGCATCGGCGCCGGCCTCGTGACGATCGCGGCCGATCCGCGCGCGCTCCCGGTCTATGCCGCAGGGCCGGCGAGCCTGATGGTACGGCCGATGTCGACGCTCGCCGATTTCGCAGCGCTGATCGACGATCCGCGCCGCAATGTCGTGCTGCTTGGGCCCGGCAACGGCGCCGATGCGGCCTGTTCCGCGCGCGTCCGGGCCGCACTTGCGGCGCGAAAGTCGTGCGTGCTCGATGCCGATGCGCTCTCCTCGTTCGCGGGCGACCCGCCGGACCTGTTCGCGCGCCTCAACGCCGATTGCGTGCTGACGCCGCACGACGGCGAGTTCGCGCGCCTGTTCCCCGAGATATCCGGCGACCGGCTGTCCCGTGCGCGCACTGCCGCACGACGGGCGAACGCCGTCGTGCTGCTGAAGGGGGCCGATACCGTCGTGGCCGAGCCCGGCGGACGGACTGCGATCAACGCGAACGCGCCGCCGTGGCTGGCGACGGCGGGCTCGGGCGACGTGCTGGCAGGGCTGATCGCGGGGCTGCGCGCGCAGGGAATGCCGGCTTTCGAAGCCGCCTGCGCCGCGGTTCATGTCCACGGTGCGGCGGCGGCGCGCTTTGGTCCGGGGCTCGTCGCCGACGACCTGCCGGAACAGGTCCCGGCGATCTTGGGCGAACTCTGCGCGCTTGCCGGCATCCGGTGGTAACGCGCGGCCGCGGGTCGCGGCGCATGCATTGCTGGTGTCCGCATATTGCCGGGACATGACGCTTGTGCGACGGCGCGGCAGGTCCCAACCTTCTCCGTGTCGTTCTCCAACGCGATCCCTCGTCCGCGGTCCCCCCACATGATCTGCGCCGCGGCAGGTTCGCAGCAGGTCGCGCTCTTGGATCATCCTCTCCTTAGGGCCGCGCAGGCGGTTCTCGGCCAACGCCACGATGCGTGTCGCGCCCTCGCGCGCGCGGTGCGCTCCGACAGCCCGTTCGACTGGAACGACGCGAAGGAGCGCCTTTCCGACCTTCCCGAGGTCCAGTGGGAGGCGATCAAGGAAACTTTGCGCGCCCGCGCGGATATTCCGCCCGCCGGCCGGCTGCACTGATTCCGGTTCCCGGGGGGCTTGCTCCCGGGGCGGCCCCCGCGCGAAACTTGGGGTCGATGAACGAGGCGAAAACCGGCCAGAAATTCGTCGCGCGGCTCAAGGAAGCTTGGCGCGGCCTGTCGAGCGGTGCACGCGCCGTCGTGGGTGCGCCGCGCACGGACAATGCCGATCTTCCCGACGACGGTCTGCCGGCGCTTCGCAAGCGCATCGCCGACTGCCTCGAAGGGCGCGGCGGCGAGACGCGCGCGCGGGCGCGGGCCGCGGAACTGGGGCAGCTCTATCTCGGCCTGTCGGCCGACGGCCGCAAACGCTTCATGCGGCTTCTGGCCGCGGAAACCGAAATCGATCGGGCGGGCGCGATGGCGGCCGCCAAGGCGGCCGTCGCGGCCTGGGAGGGAAGCGACGCGCGTGCGGTCGCCAAGGCCGAGCGGGCGCTGCGTCAGGCGATCGATTCCCCGCGCGGCCGCCTGCTGGCGCAGTTCACGGCGCTGTCGGACGGCGTCAAGTTCCTGATCGACCGTCGCGCGGAACTGCTCGACTGGTCGAAGGAAGATCCGGTCTTCGCGTCGATCGCCGAAGAACTGCGCGAGCTGTTCGTCGCGTGGTTCGATCTGGGTTTCCTCGAGCTCGAGCGGATCACATGGGAAAGCCCGGCCGTGCTGCTCGAACGCCTGGCGGCCTACGAGGCGGTCCACGCCGTGCGCGACTGGGCGGACCTCAAGAACCGCCTCGACGGCGACCGGCGCTTCTTCGCGTTCTTCCATCCGCGCATGCCGCTCGAACCGTTGATTTTCGTCGAGGTCGCGCTTGTGAACGGGCTTGCCGGCAACGTGCAGGACCTGCTCGACGAGAAGGCCCCACTCGGCGATCCCGCATCGGCCGACACGGCGATCTTCTATTCGATCTCCAACGCCCAGCGCGGGCTCGCCGGCATCAGTTTCGGCGGCTTCCTGATCAAGCGCGTCGCCCAGACGCTGGGGGCCGAGTTTCCGAACATCCGTACCTTCGCCACGCTTTCGCCGGTTCCCGGCTTCCGCCCGTGGCTCGACGCGCGCATCGCCGAAGGCATGCCCAAGCTGTTGCTGGCAAGCGAGCGCAAGGCGCTGGCCGCCGCACTCGCCGCGCGGGGCGGAAAAACCGTGCAGGCGAGCAAGGGCGAGCTGAAGCGTGCGCTCGCAAGCGGCGCCTGGCTCGGGGACGAGGCGCTGTCCGACGCGATGAAGGCGCCGCTCTCGCGCCTGTGCGCGCGCTATCTCGTCGAGGCGAAGCGCCCGGACGGGCGCGCGCTCGACCCGGTGGCGCATTTCCACCTCTCGAACGGCGCGCGCGTCGAACGGCTGAACTGGCGCGCGGACACTTCGCCCAAGGGCATCCGGCAATCGGCCGGACTTATGGTGAACTATCTCTATCGCCTCGGCGACATCGAGACCAATCACGAAGCCTATGCCGCCGACGGGAAGGTCGCCGTCTCGTCGGCCGTTCGATCCCTGATCTGACGCCGCGCGCCGATGGAACCGCTCGCCGGCCTGCTCCTCGCCGCCGCATCCGGAGCGGCCGGATTTGCGCTGGCGGCCGTCGTGCGGCGGCGCCCATCGCCGCCGAAACCGTCGTCCCTGCTCGCCGGCATAGCCGCCGCGAACGACGCACTCGTCGTCCTCGATTTCCGCGCGGGCGGGGGCGAGGGCCCGCGGATCGTCGAGGTGTCGCCGGCTTTCGAGCGTCTCAGCGGATATTCCGCCGATGAATGCGTCGGCCGGTCGCCGCGCTTCCTGCACGGACCGGAAACCGACCGTGCCGTGCTCGAACGCATCGATCAGGCCGCGCGGGCCGGCCGGACGCTGCGCGAGCGGCTCGCGGCGTACCGCAAGG
>JAYRKO010000156.1:0-6174 GCA_041905745.1 Tagaea sp.
TGGCGCCCGTGCAGGTGTCGATCGAGGATCTCGAGAACCTGCGCATGGTCCAGCCGCGCTACGTGGGCGTGGACGAGCGCAACCAGCCCTATTCGATCGTCGCCGATCAGGCCACGCAGGCGAAGGGTTCGTCCGACGCGACCGACCTCGCCCAGCCGCAGGGCGACCTGACGACCGAGTCCGGCACGTGGCTCGCCATGACGGCCGAGCACGGGCTCTACCACCAGCCGGACAAGACGCTCGACCTGTGGGGCGGCGTCAGCCTGTTCCACGACGGCGGCTACGAGATCGCGACCGAACGCGCGCGCGTCGACCTTTCGGCGGGTGCGGCCGAAGGCGACCGGCCCGTGCAGGGTCAGGGACCGAACTCGGTGCTGACGGGCCAAGGCTTCCGCATCCGCGAGCGCGGTGCGCGCATCGAGGTGACGGGCCAGTCGCGCGTCGTTCTCTATCCGACGCCGGGTGCTTCCGCGCCGGCCCCGCAGACCGCCCAGCAGCCCGTCGCCGTTCCCGCCCCGCCGACGATGGGGCCGCGCAAATGAAGCGCCTTGTCCTCGCGGCTTTCGTGGCGCTCGCACTGGCGCCGGCACAGCTCCATGCGCAGGCGCTCAATCTCGGCCGCGCCGGGTCGGGCACGCCCATCGAGATCACCGCGCGCGACGGCATCGAATGGGACCGCGACGCGCAGCGCTACATCGCCAACGGCGACGCCGTGGCGCGTCAGGGCGACAACACGGTCTTCGGCGACCGGCTCGTCGCCTGGTACCGGACAGCACCCGGCGGCGGCACCGAGATCTACCGCTACGAGGCGGTCGGCAACGTGCGCTTCACCACGCCAACGCAGACGGTCGAAGGCGATCGCGGCGTGTTCGACGTGGCGAGCGAGGTCGTCGTGGTGACGGGCAAGGCGCTGCGCCTGCGCACGGCCACCGACACGCTGACCGCGCGCGATTCCCTCGAATACTGGGCGCAACGCGAAATCGCGGTCGCGCGCGGCAACGCGATGGTCGTCTCGGCCGAGCGGCGCATGTCGGCCGACGTGATGACCGCGCATTTCGCGCAAGGCCAGCCCGCCGCCGCGCCGCGCTCGGCGACGAACGCGCGCAACCAGCGCACCGCGCAGCGCCCGCCGGCGGCCGCCAAGCCCGACGACAACGAGCGCAGGCTTTCGCGCATCGAGGCGTTCGGCAACGTCTTCGTCTCGACGCCCACCGAAATCGCGCGCGGCGACCGCGGCATCTACAACATGCAGACCGGCATCGCGCAGCTTGCCGGCAACGTGCGCCTGACGCGCGGCGACAACCAGATGGCCGGCGACTTCGCCGAGGTGAATACGAACACCGGCATCTCGCGCCTGCTCGCGCGCCCGTCCGAAGGCGGCGACGGCCGCGTGCGCGGCCTGCTGGCCCCGCAGCAGGCGCGCGGCGAGACGAAGAAGCCATGAACGACCGCCGCCCGCATCCCGTGCGCACGGCCACGCCCGCCCCGGCGGAAGGGCCGGACCTGCGCGTCGTCGCGGACAATCCCGGCCTTGCGGCCTACAAGATCGGCAAGCGCTACAAGGGCCGCCCCGTCGTGCGCGAGGTTTCGCTCACGGTCGAACGCGGCGAAGCCGTGGGCCTGCTCGGCCCCAACGGGGCGGGCAAGACGACGTGCTTCTACATGATCACGGGTCTCGTCGCGCCCGACTTCGGCACGATCAAGCTCGACGGCGTCGACATCACCGACCTGCCGATGTACCGCCGCGCGCGGCTGGGCATCGGCTACCTGCCGCAGGAATCCTCGATCTTCCGCGGCCTGACGGTCGAGCAGAACATCCGCGCGGTGCTCGAACTCATCGAATCGAACCGCGACCGGCGCGAAGCCGTCCTCGACGAACTGCTCGCCGAATTCTCGATCACGCATCTGCGCCGCGCGCCCGCCCTGGCGCTTTCGGGCGGCGAACGCCGGCGCGTGGAGATCGCGCGCGCGCTCGCCTCGCAGCCGCACTTCGTGCTGCTCGACGAACCGCTCGCCGGCATCGATCCGATCGCCGTGGGCGACATCCGCGACCTCGTGAGCCATCTCAAGGACCGCGGCATCGGCGTGCTGATCACCGACCACAACGTGCGCGAAACTCTCGAGATCGTCGACCGCGCGTACATCCTGCACGACGGCCACGTGCTGATGGACGGCACGCCCGACGCGATCGTCGCGTCGGCCGACGTGCGGCGCGTCTATCTCGGCGAACGGTTCTCGCTGTGACGGGCGGGCCGGCGGCATGAACAGACTGGCGCCGCGCCTCGACCTCCGGCACACCCAGCAGCTCGTCATGACGCCGCAGCTGCAGCAGGCGATCAAGCTGCTGCAGCTCTCCAACCAGGAAGTCAGCCAGTTCGTCGAAGAGGAGCTGGCGCAGAACCCGATGCTCGAACGCGACGAGCCGGGTGCCGAAAGCGCGCCGCCGGAAGCCGCCGACGCGCCCGTCGCCGATGCCGGACAGGCGAGCGCGAACGGCGCCGCCGAGGAACGCCTGCTCGATCCGGTCGACCGCAACGCACCCGCGAGCGAAGCGCCGCTCGACGTCGACTACGACAACAGCTACTCGCGCGGCGCCGACGAACCGGCGGGCGAAGGCGAATATCTGGGCGAGTGGAAGGGCAGCGGCGGCCGTTCCGACTTCGAGGATTCCGAATTCGGCATCGAGCAGACGCTGGCGCGGCCCACCTCGCTGCGCGAACACCTGCTGGCGCAGGTGGGCGTCGATTTCGCCACGCCGGTCGAACGCGTGATCGCCGCCCGGCTCGTCGACGCGCTCGACGATTGCGGCTATCTGGCGACGCCGACGGCCGAGATCGCCGAAAAGCTCGGCATCGCGGAAGGCGAGATCATCGCCGTCCTCGAACGCTGCCAGCGCTTCGACCCGCCCGGCATCTTCGCGCGCAGCCTCAAGGAGTGTCTGGCGCTGCAGCTGCGCGAGCGCGACCGGCTCGATCCGGTCATGCAGAAGCTGCTCGACAATCTCGACCTGCTGGCGCGGCGCGACGTCGCCCAGCTCCAGCGGGCGTGCGGCGCCGATCTCGAGGACATCCAGGACATGGTGGCCGAGATCCGCAGCCTCGACCCCAAGCCGGGCCTCGCTTTCGACGGCGCGCTGGCGAGCCCCGTCGTGCCCGACGTGCTGATGCGCCTGGCGCCCGACAAGAGCTGGATCGTCGA
The DNA here is from genome assembly GCA_041905745.1 of Tagaea sp. Taxonomy (GTDB): domain Bacteria; phylum Pseudomonadota; class Alphaproteobacteria; order CACIAM-22H2; family CACIAM-22H2; genus Tagaea. The sequence continues at coordinate 3,199 of JAYRKO010000156.1, forward strand.
ACTCAACCAGGACACGCTGCCGCGCGTGCTGGTCAACACGCGCTATCACGCGCGCGTGCAGGGCTCCGCGCGCAACAAGCAGGATAAGGAATTCATCGCCGAGCGGCTGCACGCGGCCAACTGGCTGGTGAAGTCGCTCCACCAGCGCGCGCAGACGATCCTCAAGGTGTCGGTCGAGATCGTGCGCCAGCAGGACGGCTTCTTCCGCAGCGGCGTGCGCCACCTGAAGCCGCTGGTGCTGCGCGACATCGCGGAAGCCATCGACATGCACGAATCGACCGTCAGCCGCGTGACGACCAACAAGTTCATCGCCACGCCGCACGGCATCTTCGAGCTCAAGTACTTCTTCACCTCCGCCATTCCCGCCGCGGGCGGCGGCGAGGCCCACTCGGCCGAGGCCGTGCGCCACCGCATCAAGGCCCTCATCGACGCCGAGACGGTCAAGGACGTGCTGTCCGACGACCGGATCGTCGAGCTCCTGAAGGCCGACGGGATCGACATCGCAAGGCGCACGGTCGCCAAATATCGCGAGGCGATGGGCATCGCCTCCTCGGTCCAGCGCCGGCGCGAAAAAGGCTCCGGTTTCTAGGACTTAGGCGATTTCCGGAAAGGCCCTTGACCCCGGCAGGGGTGGGGCGCAGGCTGGTCGCAAGGTAGGCCAGACGATGCGGTTTTCACCCAGTTCGTACGGCTTGACGGGGCGCTCGAAGCCCCCCTATGTTCCCGCCAATTCCGCGGGTGACGGGGTGGCCGGGCGCGCCTCGTACCGGTCCGGAAATCAGATCGGTTACCCGCCCGTTTCCCATCAACAGCAACGCAGATCGAAACCATGCAGCTGTCCGTGAGCGGAAAGCGCCTCGACGTGGGCGATTCGCTGAGAAGTCATGTGGCCAACGCGCTGGGCGGGGCAGTCGACCGGTATTTCGGCCGCGCGATCGAGGGCAAGGTCGTCTTCGAGCGCCAGCGCCACCTGTTCCGCGCCGATATCTCGGTGCATGTGCGCCGCGGCATGGTGCTGCAAAGCCACCACGAGGCCGCCGACCCCTACGCCGCGTTCGACGGCGCGGTCGAGCGTCTCGACCACCGGCTGAAGCGCCACAAGGGCCGCATCGCCGACCGCAAGCGCGGCAAGCACGCCGCGCCCGACGAAACCGCCTTCGAGCCCGCGCGCTACGCGGTCATCGAACCCGAAGCCGAGACGCTGGCCGACGAGCCGGCGGCGGCCCCCATCGTCGCGGAGATGACGACCGAGATCGCCACGCTCAGCGTGGGCGAAGCGGTCGCGCGCCTCGACCTCGGCCAGAAGCAGGTGCTGATGTTCCGCAACAAGAAGAACGGCGAACTCAACGTCGTGTACCGGCGTGCGGACGCGGCGATCGGCTGGATCGATCCCGGCGCGGCAGGCAAGCGCTGAACGGACGCGGAACGGATATGGAATTCGCCGATTTCATGACGCCGGAGTGCGTCGTCGCCAGCCTGCGCGCGACCTCGAAGAAGCAGGCCCTCCAGGAACTCGCGAAGAAGGCGGCCGAAATCTCGGCCGCCGACGAACGCCAGATCCTCGAAGTCGTCATGGAGCGCGAGCGGCTGGGCACCACGGGCGTGGGCAGCGGCATCGCCATCCCGCACGGAAAGCTCGGCGGGCTGAAACGCCTGTTCGGCGTCTTCGCGCGGCTCGAAAAGCCGGTCGATTTCGAATCGATCGACGAGCAGCCGGTCGATCTCATCTTCCTGCTGCTGGCGCCCGAGGGCGCCGGGGCGGATCACCTGAAGGCGCTCGCGCGCGTCTCGCGCCTGCTGCGCGACCGGCGCGTGTGCGAGAAGCTGCGCGGCTCCGACCGCGCGGACGCGCTCTTCGCGCTGCTCAGCGAACACGCCGCCAGCCACGCCGCCTGACCGGCGGCGTCATTCGCAAATTTCAGTGCGCGTCGACGGGCTCGAGCCCGTGCTGGCGGATCGCGGCGAAGGCAAGCTCGCGCGAGGGCGCGCCGCCGATGCGTTCGCCGTCGGCCGCATGGATCGCAAAGACGACGATGGGCTCGCCGCCGCCGTTGGCGCCCGCCTTGGCATCGACGCGTTCGAGCACGCGGCGGACATAGGCCACGCCCTGCACGCCCAGTGCGGCAAAATCCTCGGGCGAGAGCCCGTTCGCGCGTTCGGGTCCGGTCTGCATCTTCAGCCCTCCCCGCCGGTGTGGTCGATCGTCTTGCCGCGCGGGCCGGCACCCGCGCCCGACTTGATGGGGATCGAGCGCGCCTTGGGCTCGGCCAGCGGGCGCACGAGATCGATGTGCAGCAGGCCGTTGTCGAGCGTCGAGCCCGCGATCTCGATGCCGTCGGCCAGCACGAAGCTGCGCTGGAACTGGCGCGCGGCGATGCCGCGATGGACGAAGACGCGGCCCGGCTCGTCGGCCTGCTTGCCGCGCACGCAAAGCTGGTTGTTCTCGACCGTGATCGACAGATCGTCGAGCCCGAAGCCGGCGACGGCCAGCGTGATGCGCAGGCCGTTCTCGCCGATCTGCTCGATGTTGTAGGGGGGATAGCCCTCGCCGGAATTCTTGGCGATCCGGTCGAGCGTGCGCTCGAACTCGTCGAAGCCGAGGAGCAGCGGATTGTTGAATAGCGATAGGCGGGACATCGTCTGGCACCCTCCCGTCGAGCAATGCCGGTTGCGCTGGATAGGCCGGGAACCCCCGAACGGGCGATTCCCACGCCGATTATATGGGCATGGGCCGGCGGCCCATCAAGCCCCGGCTAACGCCCGTCGCGCCGGGTGAATTTGGCCGACCGGGGCCCGATCCGGCCGGGCGTCGGCGTCGCGCGGGCGGGGCCCGCGGCGGCCGACTTGGTGGCGGCAAACCGCCTTGCGTTGGCCATGAAGCGCGCGGCCGCGTCGTCCGCCCCGCCGCCGGCCTTGAGCGCGCGCACCTCGGAAAGCTCGGCGTCGACGTCGACCTTTTCGCCGCCCGCCATGCGT
>JAYRKO010000157.1:0-6159 GCA_041905745.1 Tagaea sp.
GCTACGGCCGCGCGGAGATGTCGCCGCAGTCGGACATCGACCTGCTGTTCGTGCGTCCCTACAAGTCGAACCCGCGCATCGAGCAGATGGTCGAGTTCATGCTCTACATGCTGTGGGACATGGGCCTGAAGGTCGGCCACGCCACGCGCTCGATCGAGGAATGCATCCGCCTCGCGCGCGAGGACCACACGATCCGCACGGCACTGCTCGAAAGCCGCTATCTGTGGGGCGACGACAAGATCTTCGCCGAACTCAAGAAGCGCTTCTTCGCCGAAGTCGCGAAGGGCACGGCGGCCGAATTCGTCGAGGCCAAGCTCGACGAGCGCAACCAGCGCCACCAGCGCCTAGGCGATTCGCGCTACGTGCTGGAGCCCAACGTCAAGGACGGCAAGGGCGGGCTTCGCGACCTGCACACGCTGTTCTGGATCGGCAAGTACCTGCACCGGGTCGAGCGCGTGTCGGACCTCGTGCTGAAGGGCGTGTTCACGTCCGAGGAAGCGGCGATCTTCGACAAGTGCCAGGAATTCCTGTGGAGCGTGCGCTGCCACCTGCACTACGTCACCGGGCGCGCCGAAGACCGCCTGACCTTCGACGTGCAGGCCGAGATCGGCCGGCGCATGGGCTACACCGACCACCGCGGCACCAGCGGCGTCGAGCGCTTCATGAAGCACTATTTCCTCGTCGCGAAGGACGTGGGCGACCTCACGCGCATCTTCTGTTCGGCGCTGGAACTGGAAGAAGGCAAGAAGGCGCGCTTCGACGTCGGCTCGGTGGGCAAGTTCTTCGGGCGCGGCGGCCCGAAATTCCCCGACCCGCGCTTCGCGATCGAAAGCGGCCGGCTGACCGTCGCGCGCAACGACGCGTTCGAGAAGGATCCGGTCAATCTCCTGCGCATCTTCCGCATGGCGCAGGAAAACGAGCTCGACGTGCATCCGCACGCGCTTCGCCTGATCCGCCAGTCGCTGCGGCTGGTCGACGGCCGGCTGCGCGCCGATCCGGAAGCCAACCGCCTGTTCATGGAAATCCTGACCGACCGGCGCGCGGAAGTCTCGCTGCGCCGGCTCAACGAGGCGGGCGTGTTCGGCCGCTTCGTGCCCGATTTCGGCCGCGTCGTCGCGCAGATGCAGCACGACATGTACCACGTGTACACGGTCGACGAGCACACGATCTTCGCCATCGGCATCCTGCACCGCATCGAGGCGGGCGAGCTGAACAACGACCATCCGCTGGCGAGCGAAGTGATCCACCAGATCCAGTCGCGCCGCGCGCTCTATTTCGCGCTGCTGCTGCACGACATCGCCAAGGGCCGCGGCGGCGACCATTCGGTGCTCGGCGCCGAGGTGGCGATGAAGCTCGGGCCCCGCATGGGCCTGAGCGAGGAGGAAACCGAGACGGCCGCATGGCTGGTGCGCGCGCATCTGTGGATGTCGCACACCGCCTTCAAGCGCGACATCCACGACCCGCAGGCGATCCGCGCGTTCCTCGAACACGTGCAGAGCCCCGAGCGGCTGCGCCTGCTCCTGTGCCTCACCGTCGCCGACATCCGCGCGGTCGGCCCCGGCGTGTGGAACAACTGGAAGGCCGCCCTGCTGCGCGAGCTCTATTACCGCGCGGCCGAGGCGCTGGCCGGCGATTTCGGCGAGAGCGGCACGCTCGAACGCGTCGCGGCGGCGCAGGCGCGCCTCAAGGAAGAACTCAAGGACTGGAGCGAGAAGGACTTCGCGTGGTTCGCGGGCCTCGGCTATCCGGCCTACTGGCTGTCGCTCGACCCGACCACGCAGGCCCGCCACGCGCGCTTCGTGCGCGAGGCGGAGCGCGCGAAGCTGCCGCTCGCCATCGACACGCGCATCGACCGCGCGCGCGCGATCACCGAGATCACGCTCTATACCGACGACCATCCGGGCCTGTTCGCGCGCATCGCGGGCGCCATGGCGGTGGCGGGCGCCAACATCGTGGCGGCCAACGTCTTCACGATGTCGAACGGGCGCGCGCTCGACACGTTCTCGATCCAGACGCCGCCGGGCGAGATGGACGGGCAGCCGCAGGCCTACGACCGGCCGGAAAAGCTCGCGCGGCTTTCCACGCACATCGAGCACGCGCTGGGCGGACGGCTCAAGCTGCGCGAGCAGTTCGCCAAGCGGCCCGCGATCCCCAGCCGCATGCGCGTGTTCACGGTGCCCCCGCGCGTGATGATCGACAACACGGCGTCGAAGTACCACACGCTGGTTGAGGTCAACGGCCGCGACCGCGTGGGCTTCCTTTACGACGTCACCGCGGCGATCACCTCGGTGGGCCTGTCGATCCGCACGGCGAAGATCACGACCTACGGCGAGCGCGCGGTCGACGTCTTCTATGTCGTCGACGTCTTCGGCCACAAGATCGTGGACGAAAACAAGCTCGCCCGCATCCGCACACGCCTGCTCGCCGCCGTCGCCGATCCCGACGCGCCCACCGAACAGCCCAAGCCGCGCAAGCGCGCGGGCAACGAAGCCGCGGAGTAGACCCATGTCGACGAAGCCCCCCCTGCCGCCCGAAGAGATCCGCGCGCGCGCCGCCTTGCCGGGCATGACGCTGGAGATCGTCCACCGCCCGGCGGGCGAGGGCACGCCCGAGACGATCGGGCTGATGCTGAAGGGTTCGCCCAACCTGCCCGGGTTCGCCGACCTGATGGCCCTGCCGCCCCCCGGCGCACCCGGTGCCGTCGCCGATCCGTTCGCGCTGTGGACCGAGATCACGCGCCAGGTGTGGGCGCCGTGGTTCGCGCTGTGGGGGCTGTCGGCGGGCCCCAGCGGAAAGGACCGCTGAACGCGGCCGATGTCGCTCGCACGGCCCGTCGCCACCGTCGGTTCCTATACGCTCGCCAGCCGCGTGCTGGGCTTCGTGCGCGACATGCTGGTCGCCGCGATGCTGGGCGCCGGCCCCGTCGCCGACGCGTTCTTCGTCGCCTTCAAGTTCCCCAATTTCTTCCGCCGCCTGTTCGCCGAAGGCGCCTTCGCGGCGGCGTTCGTGCCGATGTTCGCGGGCGCGCTGGCGGCCGAAGGGCCGCGATCGGCCCGACGTCTGGCCGAACAGGCGCAGGCCGTGCTGCTTGCGGCGCTGTTCGCGCTGCTGGTGATCGCGGAATTCGCGATGCCGTGGATCGTCGCGGCGATCGCGCCCGGCTTCGCGGGCGATCCGGTGCGCACGTCGCTGGCGATCGAGTTCACGCGCATCACGTTCCCCTATCTGCTGTTCATCAGTCTCGTCTCGCTGCAGGGCGGCGTCCTCAACTCGATGGACCGCTTCGCGGCGGTGGCCGCCACGCCCATCGTGATGAACCTGTGCATGATCGGCGGGCTTTTGGCGCTCGCGCGCACGCTGCCCACGCCCGGCCACGCCTTGTCGTGGGGCGTGCTCGCCGCCGGCGTGGCGCAGTTCCTGTTCCTCGCATGGGCCTGCGCGCGCGCCGGCCTTCCGCTGCGTCTGCCGCGCCCGCGCGTGACGCCGGAGGTGCGCACGCTGTTGGCGCGCATGGTGCCCGTGGCGATCGGCTCGGGTGCGGCGCAGATCAACCTCGTCGTCGACGTCATCATGGCCTCGCTGCTGCCGGCGGGGTCGATCAGCTGGCTCTACTACGCCGATCGCGTCTACGAGCTGCCGCTGGCCGTCATCGGCATCGCGATCGGCACGGCGCTGCTGCCGCGCCTTTCCAAGCAGGTGCGCACCGGCGCCCACGACGATGCGCGCACGACCCTCAACCGCGCATTCGAGGGCGCGATGCTGCTGACGCTGCCCGCGGCCGCGGCCCTGATCGTGCTGGCCGAGCCGATCGTCGCCGTGCTGTTCGAGCGCGGCGCCTTCACCGCGCAGGACGTCACGCGCTGTGCGGCGGCCTTGATCGCGTATACGGCCGGCCTGCCGGCCTATGTCGCGATCAAGGTGCTCACGCCCGCCTTCTATGCGCGCGGCGACACGCGCACGCCCGTCAAGATCGGCATCCTTGCGGTCGTCGCGAACACGCTGGTCGGCTTCACCGCCATGCAGTTCGTCGGCCATGTCGGCCTTGCTGCGGCGACCGCGTTCTCGGCGACGCTCAACGCCGGTCTGCTGTGGCGCGCCCTCGTGCGGCGCGGCGAATTTTCGGCCGACGAACGGCTTCGCCGCCGCCTGCCCCGCCAGCTTTTGGCGACGGCGGCGATGGCGCTGGTCCTGTGGGCCGCCCTGATCCCTGCGGCGGCGTGGCTGGCGCCGCACGGGCCCGTGCGCTACGCGGCACTGGCCGGCCTCGTGGCGCTGGGGCTTGGCGCCTACGCGCTGGCCGCCTTCGTCGCGCACGCCGCCCGGCCCGCCGACCTGCGCGCGATCCTTTCACGCCGGGCTTGATATCCCGCGCCCCAGCGGCGATAACCCCGGCGCCATGAACCGCATCTTCTCGGGCATCCAGCCCACCGGAAACCTGCATCTCGGCAACTATCTGGGCGCCATCCGCAACTGGGTGAAGCTCCAGCGCGACTTCGAATGCATCTTCTGCATCGTCGACCTGCACGCGATCACCGTGCCGCAGGAACCGGCGGCGCTGCGCAAGGCCACGCGCGAGGTGACCGCGGCCTACATCGCCTGCGGCATCGACCCGGACGCCTGCACGATCTTCAACCAGTCGACCGTGCGCGCGCACGCCGAACTGGCCTGGACGCTGGGCTGCCTGACGCCGCTGGGCTGGCTCAACCGCATGACGCAGTTCAAGGAGAAGGCCGGCAAGCAGCGCGACGACGCGGGCCTCGGCCTCTACGCCTATCCGGTGCTGATGGCGGCCGACATCCTCGCCTACAAGGCGACGCACGTGCCCGTCGGCGAGGACCAGAAGCAGCATCTGGAACTGGCGCGCGACATCGCGGGCGCGTTCAACCGCCGCTACGGCGTCGAATACTTCCCGCTGCCCGAACCGCAGATCTTCGGCACCGCCACGCGCGTGATGAGCCTGCGCGACGGCACGCGCAAGATGAGCAAGTCCGAGCCGTCGGAGCAGAGCCGCATCAACCTGACCGACGATGCCGACGCGATCGCGCAGAAGATCAAGCGCGCCAAGACCGACCCGCACAACCTGCCCGATTCGGTGAAGGGCCTCGAAGGCCGGCCGGAAGCCGAGAACCTGATGGGCATCTACGCCGCACTGACCGACAAGTCGCTCGAAGCGGTGGTCGCCGAATTCGCCGGCGCGCAGTTCTCGACCTTCAAGGGCGCGCTTGCCGACGTCGCGGTCGCCGTACTCTCGCCCATCACGGCCGAGATGAACCGCCTGATGGCCGACCCCGGCGCCATCGATGCGGTCCTGCGCCGCGGCGCCGATCGCGCCGGCGCGATGGCCGACGGCTACTTGCGCGAAATCTACGATCTCGTCGGCTTCCTGCGGCCCTGAACGCCGATTGACGCTTGCCCCGGCGGGGGCCGCGGGCGCATGCTTCCGGCACGTTCCGGAGGCACTCGCGCTCTCGTGCTCGTCTATCTGCCGATCGCCGAAATTTCGGTCGACATCTTCGTTCTGCTGCTGCTCGGAAGCGGGGTCGGATTCCTCTCGGGCCTGTTCGGCGTGGGCGGCGGCTTCCTGATGACCCCGCTGCTGATCTTCGTGGGCGTGCCGGCGACCGTCGCCGTGGGATCGGAAGCGGCGCAGATCGTCGCCGCGTCGGTCTCGGGCGTCATCGCGCACATGCGGCGCGGCAACGTCGATTTCCGGATGGGCACGGTGCTGCTCGCGGGCGGCGTGGCCGGTTCGACCGTCGGCGTCGAGATCTTCAAGCTCCTCCAGCGCCTCGGCCAGATCGACCTCGTCATCTCGCTCGCCTTCGTGATCGTGCTGGGCGCCATCGGCTCGCTGATGCTGGTCGAATCGGTTCGCACGCTGCGCCGCAACGCCGCCGCGGGCAGACCCGGCGGCGCGCCCCGCGCGCGCATGCGCCTGCACGAGCACAACTGGATCCACGGCCTGCCGCTGAAGATGCGTTTTCCGCGCTCGAAGCTCTACATCAGCGCGATCGCGCCCTTCGCGATCGGCGCGTTCGTGGGCGTGCTCGCTGCACTGATGGGCGTGGGCGGCGGCTTCATCATGGTGCCCGCGATGATCTATCTTCTGGGCATGCCGACGTCGGTCGTCGTCGGCACGTCCCTTTTCCAGATCGTCTT
>JAYRKO010000158.1:0-6150 GCA_041905745.1 Tagaea sp.
GCGTGGCGGCGACGGGCGATCGCTGGTTCGTGGCACCCGTCGAGCAGCCGACGGGCCTCTATTTCCCGGGCTACAGTGCGGCCGACGCCAATCCGGATATCGGCGACAGCGCCATCGTGGAAACGGTGGGGCTTGGCGGCTTCGCGATGGCGGCCTCGCCCGCGGTCGCGGGTTTCGTGGGGGCCGGCTCGGCGGCCGACGCGCTCGACATCACGCGCTCGATGTACGACATCACCGTTGGCCGCAACCCGGACTGGACGATGCCCGGGCTCGACTTCGCGGGCGTGCCCGTGGGCATCGACGTGCGCAAGGTCGTCGAAACCGGCATCGCGCCGACGATCAACACCGGCATCGCGCACCGCAAGCCCGGCATCGGGCAGGTGGGCGCGGGCACCGTCAAGGCGCCGCTGCGCTGCTTCGAGGAAGCGCTGGCGGCCGTCGCCGCGGCGACGGGGGTGGCCTGATGTCGCTCGTCGCCAACCGCGTCCGCAAGGGCTTCTATCTCGACTCCGTCGCGCTGATGCGCCTGTCGCAGGCGCTGTCGGCCCTGCCGGGTGTGGCGTCCGCAGCACTGATGATCGGCACGCCGTCCAACATCCGCATCATGGACGATGCCGGCCTGCTCGACGCCGCGGGGCGCGCGGCCGGCCCCAACGATCTCATCGTCGCGGTCAAGGCGGCCGACAAGGCGGCAGCCGATGGCGCACTTGCCGAGGCCGACGAGATGCTGGCGCGGCCCAACGTCGCCAAGCGCGGCGGCGGGGAACGGCGGCCGCGCTCACTCGACGCGGCGCTCGCGGGGCTTGGCGGCGGCAATCTCGCGCTCATTTCCGTGCCCGGCGCCTTCGCGGCGGCCGAAGCGCGCAAGGCGCTCGCGCGCGGCCTGCACGCGATGATCTTTTCCGACAATGTCGGGTACGAGGACGAGCGCGCGCTGAAGCTCGAAGCGCGCGAGCGCGGCCTTCTGGTGATGGGGCCGGATTGCGGCACGGCGCTGATCGCCGGCACGCCGCTCGCTTTCGCCAATCAGGTGCCCAAGGGCGATATCGGCATCGTCGCGGCGGCCGGCACGGGCCTGCAGGAAGTCTCGTGCCTGATCGCGCGCGGCGGCGGCGGGGTTTCGCACGGCATCGGCACGGGCGGGCGGGACCTTTCGGAGAAGATCGGTGGATTGACGGCGCTTGCGGCCATCGACGCGCTCGACGCCGATGCCGGCACGCGTCGCATCGTGCTCGTTTCCAAGCCGCCGGCGAAATCGGTCGCCGACGCGGTGCTGGCGCGCGTGGCGAAAAGTCCGAAGCGCTTCACGATCTGCTTCCTCGGCGCCGACGACGCGAAGATGCCGGCCAATGCGCGCTTCGCGCCGACGCTTGCCGCAGCGGCCGCCGACGCGCTGGGCGGCAAGGGCGTCGATGCCGGCTACGCCGTCGACGCGAAAGCCGCCGAGGCGCGTGAACAGCTGGCGCCCGCGCGCCGCTGGGTGCGCGGCGTCTACAGCGGCGGCACGCTGTGTGCGGAAGCCCAGCTCGTGATGCGCGCGGCGGGCGAGCCTTTCTGGTCGAACGTGCCGGTCGCCGGTGCGCTGTCCGCACGGCCCGCCTCGGGCCACAGCTTCGTCGATTACGGGGCCGACGAATACACGGTCGGTCGCCCGCATCCGATGATCGATCCCACGGTGCGCGATGCCGCGATGGCGCAAGCACTGGAGGATTCGGGCACGGCGGTCGTGCTGATCGACATCGTCATCGGCTATGGCGCGCATGCCGATCCGGCGGGCGCGGCCGCGCAGGTCGTCGGCGGTGCGGGCGACAGCCGGCCCGCGGTCGTCGCCTCGGTCGTCGGCACGGATCTCGACCCGCAGCACCGCGCAAGTCAGGTGCGCAAGCTCGAACAGGCGGGAATCCTCGTGGCACCTTCCAACGCGCGCGCCGCCGAACTGGCGCTGGCAATCTCACGCCTGCGCTAGCACCGCCAGCGCGCCGGCAAGCGCGTCCCAGCCCGAACTGTGACCGATCGCGTCGATCGCCGCGAAATCCGGCGTGCCGCCGCCGACGAGGGCGGCAAGCGCCGCATGCAGCGCCGCCGCCCCTTCGCCGCGCAGCGCCGCCTTCAGATGCGCCCAGGCGATATCGCTTGTGGTGCCGGGGGCCCGCATCTCCAGCCACGCGGCGAGGCGGTCGGCCTGCGCGCCGCGCCCCGTCGCGCGCAGCGCGATGGCCGCCCCGCCCAGCGCATCGTCGCCGGCCGGCGTCAGGCCGGGACCCAGCCCGATCAGTTCGGCAAGGGCGGCCGGCGGTTCGCCGTCCTTCCATTCCCGGAGCGCGCAGAGGGGACCCGTCGCGGCGGCAAGGAACGGATCGCCCGTGCGCCACGTGGCCCCCAGGATCGCCGGCAGGGCGGCGGCAAGCCCGCGCGGGCCGGCCGCGGCGACGGCGGCGAGCCGCCCGCGCAGGCCTTCGCGGCGCAGCGGCGGCGGTGGTACAGGACGCCAAGCCATTGCATGCGCCCGGTCGAGCTGCGCGGCCGCAATGCGCGCGCCGACGGCGGGAATCCGTCCAAGACCGGCCGCCAGCGCGTTGAGCGGCCCGCTGCCGATCGCGCGCGTCCCCACGCAGGCGAGCAGGCCGGCGGCGTCGCGCACATAGAAGCTGCGCGCGAACGCGCCGACCACGTCGAACGGGCCGCCGCCGGCGAGCAGTGCGGCGGCGTCGCGGCCCGTCTCGAGAAGCTCGATTCGTTCCATGCGCGCGCATTCTAGTGCGATTGCGCCCGGCGGCGCGATTTGCGACATTTGCGCCGGATCAGTCCCGAGGGGAGAACGATGAGTCATTTCGGCAAGGCCCAGACGCCGCGACGCGTGGAAGATGCCCGACTTCTCAAGGGCGCGGGCCGTTATCTCGACGATATCGCGCTCGTGCGCCAGACCTACGCGGCCTTCGTGCGCAGCCCGCACGGCCATGCCGACATCCGTTCGATCGACGTCTCCGCCGCCGCCGCGATGCCGGGCGTCCTCGGCGTCTTCACGGGCGACGATCTCGCCAAGGCCGGCGTCGGCAACGTGCCCTGCATGGCCCCGCTCAAGAACCGCGACGGCAGCATGGTCAAGACGCCCGACCGCCCGGCGCTCGCGCGCGGGCGCGTGCGTTTCGCGGGCGAGGCCGTCGTCCTCGTCGTCGCCGAGACGCCCGAGAACGCGCGCGACGCGGCCGAAGCGGTGGCGATCGACTATGCCCCGTTGCCGGCCGTGGGCGACATTCCCGCCGCGATCAAGCCGGGCGCGCCGCAGGTCTGGAACCACGTCAAGGGCAACATCGCGTTCGACTGGTCGCTGGGCGACGAGGCGAAGACGAAGGCGCTCTTCGCCAAGGCCGCGCACACGGTCGAACTCGACATCGTCAACAACCGCCTCGTGCCGAACTCGATGGAGCCGCGCGGCGCCATCGCCGACTATGCGCGCGGCGAGGACAAGCTGACGCTCTACTGCTCGACGCAGGGCGGCTTCGGCATGCGCAAGGTGCTGGCCGGCGAGATCTTCAAGATCCCGGAATCGAAACTGCGCGTCGTCACGGGCGACGTCGGCGGCGGATTCGGCATGAAGATCTTCGTGTTCCCCGAATACGTGGCCGTGCTGCACGCCGCGCGCACGCTCGAGCGGCCGGTGCGCTGGATCTCGGATCGCAGCGAGGCGTTCCTTTCCGACACGCACGGGCGCGACAACGTCGCCAAGGCGCGCGTGGCGGTCGACGCCAACGGCAAGATGACGGCGCTGCACGTATCGACCTACGCCAATCTCGGCGCCTACTGCTCGCAGTACTCGACCTTCGTGGCGACGATGGCCGGCAACACGATGCTGGTCGGCGTCTACGCGTTCGAGGCGGCGCTTGCCGAGGTGAAAGGCGTCTATTCGAATACCTCGCCGGTCGATGCCTTCCGCGGTGCAGGCCGTCCGGAGGCGAACTACGTCGTCGAGCGGCTGATCGACGCGGTCGGCAAGAAGTTGGGCATCGCGCCCGACGAGATCCGCCGGCGCAATTTCATCCCGCCCTCGGCGATGCCGTACAAGACGGCGCTGGGCAACACCTACGACAGCGGCGAATACGCGAAGAACCTCGACGACGCGATCGCGCGCGCCGACGTGAAGGGCTTCGAGGCCCGCCGCGCGGAATCGAAGAAGAACGGCAAGCTGCGCGGGCTCGGCATCGCGATGTACACCGAGATCTGCGGCGGCGGCGGCGACGAGACGGCGAACATCCAGTTCGATCCGTCCGGCGGGGCCATCGTCAAGGTCGGCAACCAGTCCAACGGACAGGGCCACGAGACGGCGTACGCGCAGCTCGTTTCCGAGCATCTCGGCATCCCCATCGACAAGGTGCGCGTCGTGCAGGGCGATACCGACGTGGCGATCTACAACGGCGGGACCGGCGGCAGCCGCGCGCTCGCCGTCACCGGTTCGGCCGTGACGCTCGCGGTCAAGGACGTGATCGAACAGGGCCGCAAGCTTGCGGCACACCTGATGGAAGCGGCGGAAGCCGACATCGAATTCTCCGCCGGCGCCTTCAAGGTCGCGGGTACGGACAAGTCGATGACCGTCTCGCAGCTCGCCTACAGCGCCCACAACAAGGCGAAGCTGCCGGCGGGCCGGCCGGTGGGGCTCGAAGGCGACGGAACGTTCCTGCCGCCCGGCTCGACATTCCCCAACGGGTGCCACATCGCCGAGATCGAGATCGATCCGGATACCGGCGGCGTCAGCTTCCAGCGCTACACGATCGTCGACGATTTCGGCAACGTCATGAACCCGATGATGCTCGAAGGCCAGGTGCAGGGCGGCACGATCCAGGGGATCGGCCAGGCGCTCTACGAGAACTGCAGCTACGACGCCGAGACGGGTCAGCTCCTGTCGGGCTCGTTCATGGATTATGCGATGCCGCGCGCCGACCGGATGCCGTCGATCGACTTCTCGTACAACGAGGTGCCTTGCAAGAACAATCCGCTCGGCGTGAAGGGGGCGGGCGAGGCGGGCACGATCGGCGCGCCGCCGGCCGTCATCCATGCGGTGCTCGACGCGCTGAAGCCCTACGGCGTCCAGCACATCGACATGCCGGCCACGCCGCAGAAGATCTGGCGCCTCATCCACAAGGCGGCGTGAGCCCGGTGACGGCGGCGGCCGATCTCGACGTCGCGCCCGAGGTGGGCGCGGCGCTGGCGGCCGGCCGGCCCGTCGTGGCGCTGGAATCGACCATCGTTGCCCACGGCATGCCGTGGCCGCACAATCTCGAAACCGCGCGGATGCTCGAGGCGGAGGTGCGCGCGAAGGGGGTGGTTCCGGCCACCATCGCGATCCTCGACGGCCGGTTGCGCGCGGGCCTCGACGGTGCGGCCCTCGAACGGTTGGCGAGGGACAAGGCGGTTGCCAAGGCCTCGCGGCGCGACATCGCGGCACTCGTCGCGCGGCGCGAAAGCGGGGCGACGACGGTTTCCGCGACCATGGCCATCGCCGCGATGTCGGGGATCTCGGTCTTCGCGACGGGCGGCATCGGCGGCGTGCATCGCGGCGTCGAGGCGACGATGGACGTCTCGGCCGATCTCTACGAGCTGGCGCGCACGCCCGTCGCCGTCGTGTGCGCGGGGGCGAAGTCGATCCTCGATATCCCGCGCACGCTCGAACTCCTCGAAAGTCTCGGTGTGCCGGTCGTCGGCTACCGGACGGATGATTTCCCCGCCTTCTACGCGCGCACGAGCGGGCGCAAGGCCGACCGGCGCTGCGACACGCCGGGCGAGATCGCGGCACTTCTCGCCGCGCAGAAGCGGCTCGGCTTCGGCGGCGTGCTGGTCGCCAACCCGATCCCGGCCGAGCACGCGCTCGATGCGGCCGCCATCGAGGCGACGATCGCGGAAGCGACGCGCGCGGCCGAAGCGGAAGGCGTGCGCGGGGCCGCACTCACGCCCTATCTGCTGGCGCGCCTCAACGAGACGACCAAGGGTGCAAGCCTAACGGCGAACGTGGCGCTCGTGCGCTCGAACGTGGCGCTGGCCGCGGAAATCGCGGCAGCGCTCTAGTCGAACTCGAATTGGCCCGACCGGCCGGCCTTGACGGCCGAGCGTGCGGCCTTGGATGCAAGGCGCCGGCGCTTCGAGCCCTTCGTGGGCTTG
>JAYRKO010000159.1:0-6138 GCA_041905745.1 Tagaea sp.
CTCGCCAACCGCGTCGAGGACGAGGTCGTCGAAGCGCTCGTCTCCGCCGTGCGCGCGTCGTATCCGCGCCTGTCGCACCGCTACTACGCGCTCAAGGCCAAGTGGTTCGGCGTCGACAAGCTCGACTACTGGGACCGCAACGCGCCGCTGCCGCAGGCCGACGAGGAAAGCTTCGACTGGCCGCGCGCGCGCGACACGGTGATCGAGGCCTATGCCGATTTCTCGAAGGACATGGCGGCCACCGGCAAGCGCTTCTTCGACAACGCGTGGATCGACGCGGGCGTCAGGCCCGGCAAGGCACCGGGCGCCTTCGCGCACCCGACCGTGCCCTCGGCGCATCCGTATTTGCTGCTCAACTTCCAGGGCAAGACGCGCGACGTGATGACGCTCGCCCACGAGCTGGGCCACGGCGTGCATCAGGTGCTGGCGGCGGGGCAGGGCCACCTGCTGGCCGACACGCCGCTCACGCTCGCCGAGACGGCGTCGGTGTTCGGCGAGATGCTGACCTTCCGCAAGCTCCTCGAACGCGCGGCCGATCCCAAGCGGCGCAAGGCGATGCTGGCCGGCAAGGTCGAGGACATGCTGAACACGGTCGTGCGCCAGATCGCGTTCTGCGAGTTCGAACGGCGCCTGCACGACGAGCGGCGCGGCGGCGAGATGGTGCCCGAGCGCATCGGCGAGATCTGGATGGACGTGCAGCGCGAAAGCCTCGGCCCGGCGCTGCGCTTCGAGGACGAATACGCGTGGTACTGGACGTACATCCCGCATTTCGTCCACACGCCGTTCTACGTCTACGCCTACGCGTTCGGCGACTGCCTCGTGAATTCGCTCTACGCGCTCTACCGCCGCGCGCCCGCGGGCTTCGCGGAGAAATATCTCGACATGCTGCGCGCGGGCGGCACGCGCCGGCACAAGGAACTGCTCGCCCCGTTCGGCCTCGACGCCGCCGACCCGGATTTCTGGCGCGAAGGACTGAAGGTCGTCGAAGGCTTCATCGACGAGCTGGAAACGATCGGTTGATGGCGGGCGCCGCCGCCGCCGAAGCCGTCGGGCGCGGGCTCGAGCATCATCGCGCGGGGCGCATCGAGGCGGCCGTCGGCGAATACGCCGCGGCACTGGCACTCGATCCCGACAATGTCGACGCGCTCAACCTGCGCGGCCTTGCCGAACATCAGCGCGGCGACAGCGTGGCGGCCGTGGCATTTTTGCGCCGCGCGCTCGCGATCCGGCCGGATTTTCCGGCGGCCCTCCAGCATCTGGGCGATGCGTGTCTGGGGGCGGGCGATGCGGCGGGCGCACTGTCCGCCTTCGCGCGGCTGGAAGCGCAGGCACCACACTGGCACGGCGGGCCGTTCGGGCGTGCGCGTGCGCTCGAAACGCTGGGCGACCGCGCGGGAGCGCACGCGGCCTACGACGCGACGCTTGCCTTGGCCCCCGGTTTCGGGCCGGCGCTGTTTTCGCGCGCGAACCTGCGCATGGCGGCGGGCGATCTTGCGGGGGCGGTCGCGGACATGCGCGCGTGCGTGGCCGCCGATCCCGCGCAGCCGGAGAGCCACAACGGGCTTGCCAGCGTGCTCGCCGCCGCGGGCGACGCCGACGGGGCGGAAGCCGAACTGCGCGCGGCGCTCGACCTGGCGCCCGACCATCCCGGCGCGCTGTTCGGGCTGGGGCGGCTGCTCGTCTCGCGCGGCCGCACCGAGGCTGCCGGCACGCTCGCCGCGCGCTTCGCCGAATGCCATCCCGGCAATCTCGAGGCGGCCCTGCTGGCGGGCGAAGTCGCGCAAGTCGGCGGGCGGCTCACCGCCGCGCTGACGATCCTCGCACCAGCCCTTCTCGCGTGGGCGCAGGTGCCGCTGGCGGGCCCGCCGGCGCGCCCGCAGGACCTGTTCCCGGCACTGGGGGCGGCCGCCGCCCGCGTCGCGGCGGCGCGCGGCCTGCATCCCACGCTGCGCGAACGGCTGGGCAATCTCGCGAGCCGGCTGGGTTCGCTCGTCGCGAATTTCGGCGATTTCGCCGTTGCCGGCGCGCTGCTGGAAGCGGGCATGGCGCAAGGGGCGGCCGACTGCGCGCAGAACCGCGCGACGCTCGCCCTCTACGATCCGGCACTCGGCCCTGCCGATCGCACGCGCATCCACCATGCCTTCGCCGCCGTCGTGCGCGCGCGCGCCGGCGCGCCTGGCGATGTCGCGGCGCCCGCCGTGCGCACGGGTACCGCCCGGCTGCGCGTGGGCTATATCTCGTCTGATTTCCGGAACCACTCGGTCGCGCGCTCGGTGCGCCCGCTCTTCCTCGAGCACGACCGTTCGCGCTTCGAGATCGCCGCCTACAGCCTCGTCGAGGCGCCCGATGCGACGACCGAATGGTTCCGAACGCGGGCCGACCTGTGGCGCGACGTGGCGCGGCGCTCGGACGCGGCGATCGCGGGCATCGTGCGCGCCGACGCGCCCGACGTGCTCGTCCATCTCGCCGGGCATTTCGACGGCAACCGGCTGGGCGTGGCGACCCATCGGCCCGCGCATGCGCAGGCGAGCCTGTTCGACGCCGCGACCGGTGGCCTGCCGGAGATCGGCTATCTTTTCGCCGACCGCGTGCAGGCGCCGCGCGGCGGCCCCGAATGGTTCGCCGAGCGCGTCGTGCGGCTGCCGAATCTCTATCTGCACGAACCCATCGAGGGCGCGCCCGAGATCCGGCTGCGGTCCGCGGGCGCGGCACCCGCGTTCGCGTCGTTCTCGAACCCGGTCAAGCTCAACGCGCGCGTGCTGGCGCTGTGGGCGCGGCTGCTCGCCGCCGTGCCCGGTGCCACGCTGACGCTGGGCCATCACCGCGCGTTCGAGGATGCGGGCGTGCGCGCGCGGGTGGAGGCGGATTTCGCCGTCGCCGGCGGCGATCCGGCGCGGCTCGTCTTCCGGCCGGCGGTCGCCGATGCGGGCGCGCATCTGGCGGGCTACGCCGACATCGACGTGGCGCTCGACACGTTCCCGTTCAACGGCTCGACCAGTTCGTTCGAGGCGTTGTGGATGGGCGTGCCGGTCGTCACGCTTCTCGGTACGAATGCGATGGGGCGGTGGACGGCGGCGCAGCTCGCGCACGTCGGACTTGCCGACCTCGTCGCGGACGACGAGGCGGGCTACGTCGTGCTGGCCGCCGGGCTCGTCGCCGATCGCGCGCGGCTTGCCGCATTGCGCGCGGGCCTGCGCGCGCGTACGGCGGCCTCGGCTTTGTGCGACGCACGCGGCTGGACGCGCCGTATCGAGCGGGCCTTGCGCGCGATCGCCGCACGCGACTGAAACGATTTTTGCGAAATTTTCCGCGATTTGCGATTCGCGAATCGTGGCTCAATTCGCGTTTGACCTTCAACTTTGGCGGGCGGCCCTGTAACTTGGCCCGCATGAAGCGCAAGTCACGTCAGCGGCCGGTCCTGTTCCAGGTCGACCGGCGGTCTCCGATACCGCTCTACATTCAGGTCCGCAGCCGGCTGATGACGATCGTCAATTCGTGGCCGGACCCCGACAAGCTTTTCCACACCGAGGACGAGCTGACCGCGGCTTTCGGCGTCAGCCGCGTGACACTGCGCGGTGCGCTCGCCGATCTGGTCGAGGCGGGCTACCTCAAGCGCACGCGCGGCGCGGGCACGCGCGTCGTGCGCCGCAAGGTCGACGAGCGCCTGCAATTGGGGCGCAACCTTTCCAAGAAGTGGGGCAACGAGGAGCGCATGCATATCGCGCTGCTCGTCTTCGAGCGTGTCGGCGCGTCGCCGGAAGTTGCCGACGATCTCGGTCTCGAACCCGGCTCGGACGTGCTGTCGATCAAGCGGCTGCGCTCGACGAGCCTCGCGCCCATCGCGATCGACTGGCGCTTCGTGCCCGGCGCCTACGCCAACCGCGTGGGCCGCGAGGACGCACGCACGGGCATCTACAGCGCGCTCGCCCGCTCGGTCGCCTTCGACCACGTGCGCATGAACATCGAAGGCGGCCTGTCGGGCTCGGAAGAGGTCGAACTGCTGCTGATGCCCCCGGGCACGCCGATCCTGACGCAGCACTTCGTCGTCTACGACCGCAACGGCCGCCCGGTGACGTGCGGCCGCTCGGTCAACCGCGCCGACATGACGCGCTATTCGCTGCGCATGGACGCCAGCGGGGAAATGCTGGGTTAGCCGCCGTACTTGACGGGGCGCAGGCCCGCAAGGTTCACTCCGGCCACGTCTTTTTCCGATTTGCCGGAGACCCGTCCATGACCGTCCGTCCGAATGCCGACCGCCGCCGCGTGCTGGCGGGAACCGCCGCGGCTGCGGCCCTGCTGGCCGCACCCGCCGTGGTGCAAGCGCAGGCCCCCGTGCTGAAAGTGGGCATGCTGCTGCCGCGTTCGGGGCTGTTCGCGCAGGCCGGGCAGAGCTGCCATCGCGGCGCGCTCGCGGCCCCCAAGGTGCTGTCCGATCTCGGCTACCGGATCGAAGCGGTGCATGTGGACACCGAGTCGAGCGCCGACGTCGCGCGCACGCAGGCCGAACGCCTGATCAACGAGGGCGTCCATTGCCTCATCGGCGCGTTCGACAGCGGCCACACGATCGCCATCGCGCAGGTGTGCGAACAGCGCCAGGTGCCGCTCGTCGTCAACATTGCCGCCGCCCCGCCGCTGACCGAGCAGGGCTACAAGTACCTCGTGCGCAATTTCCAGACGGGCCCGCAGCTCGTCACGAACGGCCTGCGCCTCATCAAGGACCTGATTGCCGCGACCAAGATCGACCCCAAGCGCGCGGCCTTCCTGCACGCCAACGACACGTTCGGGCAGGCCCAGCGCGGCGCCATGGACGCGATCTTCCCGCGCACCGGCATGCCCTTCGAGCTGGTCGAGAGCATCGCCTACGACCCGCGCGCGCAGGACCTGTCGGTCGAGGTGACGAAGCTGCGCTCGCTGCGCCCCGACCTCGTCCTCGTCGTCACGCGCGCGAGCGATGCGATCAAGCTGGTGCGCGACATGGTGCGCCAGCGTTTCGAGCCGATGGGCATCGTCTCGCCGGGCAGCCCCGGCATGTACGACGAGGAGTTCTACCAGGCGCTGGGGCCGCTGGCGGATTTCCACGTCTCGAACCTGCCTTGGGTCAATCCGAAATCGGCCATGACGCTCGCCTTCGAGCGCGCCTTCACGGCGACGAACCCCGGCAACCGCTTCGCCGCCGACGGCTTCAACGCCGGCTTCACCTTCGAGGCGATGCTGATCGCCGCCGACGCGCACCGGCGCGCCGGCACGACGAACGGCCCGCAGCTGATGGAAGCGATCAAGGCCACGAACCTTGTCGAACACGTGATGATCGGCGGCCCGATCAAGTTCGACGAGAAGGGCCAGAACCCGAATATCGGCTCGGCCTGCGTGCAAAATCGCGGGCGCACGCCCACGGTCGTGCTGCCGGCGGAGAACGCGACGATGGCCCCGGTGCTGCCGATGCCGGGCTGGCAGGGCCGCACCTGACGGCGGTCGAGGGGCGAGGGCGGCCATGCCGCTCGACTTCTACCTGACCGTCGCCCTTCAGGGGCTGCTGACCGGACTCGTCTACGGGCTGATGGCGCTGGGGCTGTCGGTGGTGTTCGGCGTCGTGCGCGTGATCAATTTCGCGCACGGCGAGTTCGCGGTCGCGGCGATGTATCTGGCATGGGTCGTGTTCGCGTGGAGCGGGCTCGACCCCATGCTGGCGATGGCGCCCATCGCGGCGGGGTTCTTCGCCATCGGCTATCTCCTGCAGCGCCATCTGGTGAACCGCTTCGTCGGGCGGCCGGAGCACGAGCAGTTCATCCTGCTCGTGGGTCTCGCCATCGCGATGGTGAATGCGATGCTGATGCTGTTCGGCCCCGACACGCGCCACGCCAATCTCGACTACGCGTTCGACAGTTACGCGCTGGGCGACGTGCTGGTGGACAAGGTGCGCGTCTACGCCGCTGCCGCCGCGTTCACCGTCGCGGCGGCATTGTTCGCCTTCTTCCGCTGGAGCCGCACGGGCACGGCGATCCGCGCGTGCGCGGACAATCTCGTTGGGGCGGCCGTCGTCGGGCTCGACGTGCGCCACCTCTATTCGCTGACCTTCGGGCTCGGTATGGCGTGCGTGGGGGCCGCGGGCGCGCTGATGATCGTGCTGGCCGACGCAAC
>JAYRKO010000160.1:0-6135 GCA_041905745.1 Tagaea sp.
TCGCGAATGGCCTCGAACATCCGGCGTTCCTCTCGGATGCGAAACTAGCCCAGCCTGTCGGCCCTTGCGCGCATTTTTGCGGGCAAGGCAGGTCTGTCCGCGGCACGGGGCTCGTGCCGGCCGGGAATGCCGGTGGAAAGCGGAACGGCTAGGCGACCAGCGTGGCGTCGGTCGCGGCGCGGAAATCCTTCTCGCTCACGCCCTCGGCCAGTTCGACGAGCTTGAGCCCGCCGGGCACCACGTCGAGCACGCCGAGATTGGTGATGATCCGGTTGACCACGCCCTTGCCGGTCAGCGGCAGCGTGCATTTCTTGAGGACCTTGGATTCGCCGGCCTTGTTCGTGTGGTCCATGACGACCAGCACGCGGCCCACGCCCGCGACCAGATCCATCGCCCCGCCCATGCCCTTCACGAGCTTGCCCGGGATCATCCAGTTGGCGAGATCGCCGTCCTCCGACACTTCCATGGCGCCCAGGATCGCCATCGCGATCTTGCCGCCGCGGATCATCGCGAAGCTCGTCGCGGAATCGAAGAACGAGGTCTGCGGCAGTTCGGTGATCGTCTGCTTGCCGGCGTTGATGAGGTCGGGATCCTCCTCGCCCTCGAACGGGAAGGGGCCCATGCCGAGCATGCCGTTTTCCGACTGCAGCGTGACGCTCACGCCCTCGGGGATGTAGTTGGACACCAGCGTCGGGATGCCGATGCCGAGATTGACGTACCAGCCGTCCTGCAGTTCCTTCGCGGCGCGCGCCGCCATCTGGTCGCGGTTCCAGGCCATCGCTCGTCTCCTCAGCTTGCGCGCTTGCGGGTGGTGCGCTGCTCGATGCGCTTCTCGTGCTTGCCCTGGATCAGGCGGTGCACGTAGACGCCGGGCAGATGGATGTGGTCGGGGTCGAGCGAGCCCAGCGGCACGATCTCCTCCACCTCCACCACGCAGGTCTTGCCGCACATCGCGGCCGGCGGGTTGAAGTTGCGCGCCGCCTTGCGGAAGACGAGGTTGCCCGACGGATCGGCCTTCCACGCCTTGACGATGGCGAGATCGGCGACGAGGCCGCGTTCGAGGATGTAGGTCTTGCCGTCGAACGCCTTGTGCTCCTTGCCCTCGGCGATGACCGTGCCCACGCCCGTGCGCGTGTAGAAGCCGGGGATGCCGGCCCCGCCCGCGCGCATGCGCTCGGCGAGCGTGCCTTGCGGGTTGAATTCGATCTCCAGCTCGCCCGCGAGGTACTGGCGCATGAATTCCGCGTTCTCGCCCACATAGGACGAGATCATCTTCTTGATCTGGCGCGTGCCGAGCAGGATGCCGAGGCCGAAACCGTCGACGCCCGCGTTGTTCGAGGCGACCGTCAGGTTCTTCGTGCCGGCGTCCTTGATCGCGGAAATCAGCAGCTCGGGGATGCCGCACAGGCCGAAGCCGCCCGCGGCGATCAGCATGCCGTCGAACAGCAGGCCGTCCAGTGCGGCGGTCGCGTTCTTGTAAACTTTCTTCATGGGTCCTCCCCGATGCGCGCCGGCCGGCCGGGCGGTACTACGCCCGGCGGAAGGCGGCGGGGCCGAGTACAACAAGACGCGGGCGCGGAATCAAGGTCGGCAATGCCCGATTTCACGGTGCGACAGGCGTGGCCGGCGGCAGCGCCTGGCCCCGGGCCGCCAGCACGTCGCGCAGGCGGTCGGGATAGTCGGTGATGATGCCGTCCACGCCCGCGTCGATCAGGCGCGCCATGTCGGCGGGCTCGTTGACCGTCCAGGCCAGCACCTTGAGGCCCAGCGCCTTCGCCTCGGCAAGGGCCGCATCGGAAAGGTCGCGGTGGAAGGCCGACCACACGCGCCCGCCCGCCGCGTGGACGAGCTTCGGGGTCGAGTTGCCGTAGGCCGCGGCGTCGAGCCCGGTCCACGGGCTCGGGCCCTTGCCCTTCCACACATTGTCGCCGCCGCCGCGTTCGAGCGTCAGGTACGAACGCTGGAGGTCGGGGGCGATCTTCGCGGCCGCCGCCAGCGTGCGCCAGTCGAAGGTTTGCAGCGTCGTGCGCGAACGCACGCCCGCCTTGTCGATCGCCGCGACGACGATGCGCGCGAATTCTTCCGGTGCGAGCGTGTCGTCGGGGGCGAGCGGCGAGATCTTCGTTTCCACGTCGAAACGCACCGAGGCATTGCCCGACCGCCGCACGAGATCGACGACCGCCTCGAAGGTCGGCATGCGCGTGCCGGGCAGGGGCGCTTGCGTCGCGAAGGTGCGCGCGTAGTCCGTGCCCGGCCGGATCGCGCCGACGTCGTAGCGGGAAAGCTCGCCAAGCGTCAGTTCGCGTACGCGCGGGGCGGGATGGGCGATCCATTCGCCGTCGGGGCCGCGCGTTATGTCGGGATTGAGCCGGCGGTCGTGCGCCACGACCACGACGCCGTCCTTCGTGACGCCCAGATCGAATTCCAGCGTCGTCACGCCCAGCGACAGCGCCTTCGCGAAGGCGGGCAGCGTGTTCTCGGGCATCAGCCCGCGCGTGCCGCGATGCCCCTCGATGTCGAATGCGGCGGCGGGAACGGCGGCCAGGCAGAAAGCGAGAAGGCAGGTAACGCGCATCGGATTTCCTTCGAACCGGAATCGGCGCATGATCCCCGGCGCCCTGTCAGGTCAACGGAGCATAGCCGATGAAGCCCGACCATTTCCGCACGATGGCGCGCTACAATCAGTGGGCCAACGAACGCCTCTACGCCGCCTGCGCGAAGCTGCACGAGCCGGACCTATTCCTGCAGCGCCCGTCCTTTTTCGGCTCGATCCACGCGACGCTCAACCACATCCTCGTCGCCGACCGCATCTGGATGGGGCGGCTGACCGGCCATCCCGCGAAGATCGCGCGGCTGGACGAGATCCTGTACGGCGATTTCGCGGGCCTGCGCGTGGCGCGCACGGCCGAGGATGCGCAGATCGTCGCCTATTGCGATGCGCTCGACGAGCCCACCGCCAACACGACGCTGCGCTACACGAACATGGCCGGCGAGGCGCAGGCGACGCCCGTGCGCTGGGTGCTGACCCATTTCTTCAACCACCAGACCCACCACCGCGGGCAGGCCCACGGCCTGCTTTCGCAGACAAGCGTGGCGCCGCCGCCGCTCGACCTGATCTACCATCTGCGCGAGGCGAAGGTGGTGACGTGACGGCCTGCCGCCATTCGGCCGTCTCCTCCAGCAGCCAGTCGCGCAGCGCGCGGATCGTCGGCCGCTCGGCGTCCTGCGGCCGGCACACGAACCAGTAGGACCGGCCCGAGGGCACGACGACGGGCAGCGGCTGGACGAGCCGGCCCGAGGCGATTTCCGCCGCGAACAGGAAGGGCGCGCCGATGGCGATGCCCATGCCTTCCATCGCGGCCTCGACCGCAACGCGCGTCGAATCGAACGTCGCGGCGCGCCGGCGCGTCGGGCAGGCGCCCACGCCCGCCTGCTCGCACCAGATCTTCCACTCGTCGTAGATGATGTTGTCGTCGAGCAGCGGGTGTTCCATCACGTCGGCGGGCTTGCGGATCTTCTTGGCGAGCGACGGCGCGCACAGCGGCGTCAGCGCGTCGGCGAACAGCCGGTCGGCATGCAGCGCGCCGTACCGGCCGTCGCCGTAGCGGATCGCCGCGTCGATGGGTTCGCGCGTGAAATCGACGAGGCGCGCCGAGGTTTCCAGCCGCAGTTCGATCGCCGGATGCTTCGCCGCGAAGCGCCCCAGCCGCGGCACGAGGAACGTCAGCGCGATGGTGGTGAGAAGGCTGAGGCGCACCGTGCCCTTCGCCTCGCGTTCGCGCGCGCGCTCGACAGCGCTTGCGATGCGCACGAACGCGCCCTCCAACTCGGGCGCCAGGGCCGCACCCGCCGGCGTCAACGCCAGCGCGCGCGTCAGGCGATTGAAGAGCTTCACGCCCAGCGCGTCCTCGAGCCCTTTCACCTGATGGCTGACGGCGGCCTGCGTGACGCCGAGTTCCTCGGCGGCCTTCGTCAGCGACAGATGGCGGGCGGACGCCTCGAAGGCGCGAAGCGCGTTGAGCGGGGGCAGGCGGGAGGTCGGCATGACTTAGGTTTCCTTATGCGTCGCCCCAGATAAGGTCGTTTGTCGGAGCCCTATTTTACGGGCATTTTCCCCATCGTTCCAAGAGCGGAACATGAAGGAGATTGGGTCATGGCTTGCGTTGCGGTGAATCGGGAAGTCGATCTCGGCGGGACCTGGCGCGCGGCGTTCGCGGCGGTCGGTGCCGCCCTTTCGGCGAGCGTGCTGGCGGTGGTGGTCTGGCAGGAACGCGCGCAGGCGCGCGCCCGGCTGGAACGGCTGGACGAGGCCGCGTTGAAGGACATGGGCCTGACGTCGGCCGACGTGTCGCGCGAGATCGAAAAGCCGGTCTGGCGCGGGTGAGCGCGGAAAGCCTTTCGGGCGGGTGCCTGTGCGGCGCGGTGCGCTACCGCGCGCAATGCCCCGTCATCCGCGTCAACCACTGCCATTGCGAAATGTGCCGGCGCTCGACCGGCGCCGTCGCCGGAACCTGGGCGTCGGTGCCGGCCGCCGGCCTTTCGCTCGAAGGTGCGACGCCCGCCGAATTCCGCGCGTCGGACTTCGCCACGCGCTCGTTCTGCGCGGCGTGCGGCTCGACCCTTTTCTGGAAGCGCGACGGGGCGGCGAAGATCGACCTTGCCGTCGGCACGCTCGACGACGCCTCGGCGATCCGCGCCGGCCGCCACGACTGGATCGAAGGCCGCCTGCCGGGCTTCGTCCTCGATGCCCATCTGCCGGCGTACAAGGCCGACGGCACGAAGGCCTAGCCGAGCGCCTCTTCCATCGCCGCCCACAGCGCTTCGAGCGGCTCGCATCCCACCGACAGACGCACATAGCCCGGCGCCACCGCATCGCCCCAGCGCGCGCGGCGTTCCGCACTGCTGTGCACGCTGCCGAAGCTCGTGCTCGGGCGCACGAAGCGGCAGGCGATGAAGCGTTCGGCCGCCGCGGCGTCGGCGAACTCGACGCCGATCAGGCTGCCGAATTTCGCCATCTGCCTTCGCGCGATCGCGTGGGACGGATCGTTGCCCAGGCCCGGATGGCGCACGCTGCGCGTCGCCTTGTGGACCGAAAGCCGGCGCGCGATTTCGAGCGCGTTCGCGCACATGCGCTCGAAGCGCAGTTCCAGCGTTTCCAGCCCGCGATGGATGAGCCACGCCTCGAACGGGCCGGGAATGGCGCCCGACAGCTTGCGCCAGTCGCGCACCGCATCCAGCAACGCCTTGTCGCGCGCGGCGACATGGCCGAACAGCACGTCGGCATGGCCGCCCGGCGCCTTGGTGTCGGCCGCCACGACGATGTCGGCGCCCAGATCGAGCGGGCGCTGGCCCAGCGGCGTCATCGTCGTGTTGTCGACCGCGACGACGGCCCCCGCATCGTGCGCTTGTGCCGCAACGGCCGCGATGTCGCACACGTCGAGCCCGGGGTTCGACGGCGTTTCGATCCACACGAGCCGGTAGCCCGCGAAGCCGCCGGCAAGGAAATCGCGCGTCGCGCGCATATCGAACGACACGCCCAGCGGTGCGAGGAAGCGTTCGGTCAGCGCGCGCGTCGTGTAGTAGCCGTCCGACGGCAGCAGGACCTTGTCGCCGGCGCGAAGGCGCGTGTGCAGCACGGCGGCGATGGCCGCCATGCCCGAGGGGAAGCTGACGACCGGCGCGTCTTCCAGAATCGAAAGCGCGTGCTCGGCCGCATCCCAGCTCGGGTTGTGGAAGCGGCCGTACTGGAAGGGCGCGGCGGCCGGATCGCCCGGCAGGTGGAAGGAACTCGCCGGCACGATGGGCGGGGCCAGCGGCTCGCCGGGTGCCAGATCGGCGCGCGCATGCAGCATGCGCGCGATGCGCTCGGCCTCCGGCGAGGGCACCTTCGCGCTCACCAGTTGGGCGCCGGGCGGATGTCGCCCACGGCAAGGCCGGCGGCGTTCGTGATCTTCGGGTTCATCAGCGCGTCGATCTCCGCGCGCGGCGTGTCGGCGAAGCCGCCGTAACGGTCGAGCAGCTTGGCGAGCGCCACTTCCGCACCGCGCCCGTTGCCATCCTCGATCTTCAGCGCGATGCCGATGCGCTTGTCCGGGATCGCGGCCATGTACACGCCCTCGGCCCCGGTCTTCATGA
>JAYRKO010000161.1:0-6135 GCA_041905745.1 Tagaea sp.
CGAATCCCCGTGGGGACGCCAGCGAAATCCTGAAATTGCGCCGCCTTGTGCCCGTTGCCCTCGTCGGCCCGGCGAGGGCACACTGTTGTCCGAAGGCGGCGCAAGTCCGCACGGGCATTTCGGGAGGGGCGGATGGCCGATCAGTCGGATGACGGGCACGATACGCGCAGCTACAGGCTTCGCTCCAACGCGTGGTTCACGCGCCAGGACCGCGACGGTTTCAGCCGCCGCAGCTGGATGAAGAACCAAGGGCGCGCGGATCATCTCTTCGACGGTCGGCCGGTCATCGGCATCTGCAACACCTGGTCGGAATTCACGCCCTGCAACGGCCATTTCCGGCAGATCGCCGAATACGTGAAGCGCGGCGTCTACGAGATGGGCGGCTTCCCGCTCGAATTCCCGGTCATGAGCCTGTCCGAGGTGCTGCTGCGTCCGACCGCGATGCTCTACCGCAATCTCGCGTCGATGGACGTCGAGGAATCGATCCGCGGCCAGCCGATGGACGGCGTCGTGCTGCTGACGGGCTGCGACAAGACCACGCCGGCGCTGGTGATGGGCGCGGCGAGTTGCGACATTCCGGCGATCGTCGTCTCCGGCGGGCCGATGCTGAACGGTCGCTACAAGGGCGAGATGCTGGGCTCCGGCACGCATAGCTGGATCTTCACCGAGCGCCTCAAGACCGGCGAGATCACGATGGCCGACCTGCAGCAGGCGGAAGCCGCGATGTCGCGCTCGTCCGGCCACTGCATGACGATGGGCACGGCCTCGACGATGGCCTCGATGGTCGAGGCGCTGGGCATCGCGCTGCCGTCGAACGCCGCGATCCCCGGCGTCGACGCGCGTCGCTACGCGCTCGCCCACATGGCGGGCCGGCGCATCGTCGACATGGTGAAGGAAGACCTGCGGCTTTCGAAGATCCTGACGAAGAAGGCGTTCGAGAACGCCATCATGATCAACGGCGCCATCGGCGGTTCGACCAATGCCGTCGTGCATCTGCTTGCCATCGCCGGGCGCATGGGCGTCGACCTGACGCTCGCCGACTGGGACCGGCTGGGGCGCGACATGCCCTGCCTCGTCAACCTGATGCCGTCGGGAAAATACCTGATGGAGGAATTCTTCTACGCCGGCGGCATTCCCGCCGTGATCTCGGAGATCCGCCACAAGCTCAATACCGACGCGCTGACCGTCACCGGCAAGACGATCGGCGAGAACAACGAAGGCGCCAAGAGCCACGACCCGGACGTCATCTTCCCGTTCGCGGCACCCTTCAAGCCGCTGGGCGGCATCGCGGTGCTGCGCGGAAATCTGGCGCCCGACGGCGCAGTGCTGAAGCCCTCGGCGGCCAGTCCCGCCCTGATGAAGCATCGCGGCCGGGCGGTCGTCTTCGAATCGATCGAGGATTACGACGCGCGGATCGACGACCCGGCGCTCGACATCGACGAGAGCTGCGTGATGGTCCTCAAGGGCTGCGGGCCGCGGGGCTATCCCGGCTTCCCCGAGGTCGGCAATTTCGCGCTGCCGGCCAAGCTGCTCAAGAAGGGGATCCGCGACATGGTGCGCATCTCGGATGCGCGCATGTCGGGCACGGCCTACGGCACGACCGTGCTGCACACCGCGCCGGAAGCGGCGGCCGGCGGTCCCATCGCGCTGGTGCGCAACGGCGACATGATCGAGCTGGACGTCGCCGCGCGACGGCTGCATCTCGACGTGTCCGATGCCGAGCTTGCGCGCCGCAAGGCGGAATGGAAGGCGCCCGAACGGCCGAGCGAGCGCGGCTACTACCGGCTCTACGTCGACCACGTGCTGCAGGCCGACCGGGGTGCGGATCTCGACATCCTCGTCGGCAAGTCGGGCGCGCACGTCGTGCGCGAAAGCCACTGACGGGCGGCGGCTATTCCTTGACCGCGCCCGTCAGCGACGAGACGTAGTAGTCGACGAACAGCGAATAGAACAGCGCCACCGGCAGAGATCCCAGCAGCGAGCCCGCCATCAGCGCGCCCCACTGGTAGACGTCGCCGGTGACGAGTTCGGTCAGGATCGCGACGGGAACGGTCTTCTTCTCGCTCGACTGGATGAAGGCGAGCGCATAGATGAACTCGTTCCACGACAGCGTGAAGCTGAAGATGCCTGCGCTGATGAGGCCGGGCACGGCCAGCGGCAGCGTGATCTCGCGCAGGATCTGGATGCGCGTCGCCCCGTCGATCAGCGCGCATTCCTCCAGTTCGTACGGGATCGACTTGAAATAGCCGATCAGCAGCCACGTGCAGAACGGGATGAGGAACGTCGGATAGACGAGGATCAGCGCCATCGGCGTGTCGAACAGCCCGAACCACGTCACCATCATCGCCAGAGGGATGAACAGGATCGACGGCGGCACGAGATAGGCAAGATAGATCGCGAGGCCCACATACTGGCTGCCGCGGAAGCGCAGGCGCTGGATTGCGTAGGCCGCGAGCGTGCTCGCCACCAGCGAAAGCGCGGTCGAGCAGACGGCGACGACCATCGTCGTCGTCAGCCACGTGGGGTACGCCGTCTTGAACAGCAGATGCTTGATGTGGTCGAGCGTCGGCGAGGCAATCAGGAACGGGTTGTAGGTCTTGTAGTCGTAGAGTTCCGCGTTGGGTTTGAAGGCCGTCACCGCCATCCAATAGAACGGGAACAACAGGATCAGCACGAAGCAGGCGAGCGGCAGGTAGATCGTGACCATCCGCCGCGAGCGGCTGTCCCACGCCATGCGCTCGGCGAGCGCCGCGGCGGAGGGCTTGGCGGGTGCGTCGACTTCGTCGTCGGCGGTCGGGAGGCGGGCGTCAGTCATTGGACTCTCCCTGCTGCCACTTGCGCCGGGCGAGCGCGAAATAGCTGAACAGCGTCGCGAACACGAGGAACGGGATCATCGAGACGGCGATGGCCGCACCCTCGCCGAGCTGGCCCGCCGGGATGCCGCGTTGGAAGGCGAGGGTGGCGAGCAGGTGGGTCGAGTTCACCGGGCCGCCGCGCGTGATCGCGTAGACGAGCTGGAAATCGGTGAAGGTGAAGATGATGCTGAACGTCATGACGATTGCGAGGATCGGCAGCAGCATCGGGAAGGTGATGTAGCAGAAGCGCTGCCAGCCCGACGTGCCGTCGAGCATCGCGGCTTCGTAGAGCGAGGGCGAGATCGTCTGCAGGCCCGCAAGCAGCGAAATGGCGACGAACGGGATGCCGCGCCAGACGTTCGCCGCGATGAGCGACCAGCGCGCCGACCAAGGTGTGCTGATGAAGTCGATGTTCGTCGTCCGCCAGCCGAGCACGTCGGTAAGCAGGTAGCTGACGATCGAGAACTGCGGATCGTAGATCCACCAGAACGCGATCGCGGAGAGGACCGTCGGCACGATCCACGGCAGCAGGATGATCGCGCGCAGGATGCTCTTGAACGGAAGATGGTTGTTGAGCAGCAGCGCCAGCCACAGCCCGAGCCCGAATTTCGCGATCGTCGCGATACCCGTGTAGAAGACGCTGTAGAAGACGGCGTTCCACCACAGCCTGTCCTCGAGCAGGAACTGGAAGTTCTCGAGGCCGACCCACACGCCGCTGCGCCCGATCGTCGTGTCTGTGAAGGCAAGCCAGATGCCGAGCCCGAGCGGATAGGTAAGGAAGACAAGCAGCAGGCCCACTGCCGGCAGCAGGCAGATCGTCGCGAGGAAGGGCTTCCAGTCGAACAGCCGGGCGATCGGGCCGAGCTGCTGGCGGGGTCGCACCCAGGGGCGTGCGGCGGCCGTGTCCATTCGGGTTCTGCTCCGGTCGGGGGCGTGCGGCGGTTCGCGACGCCGACCCTTGCGGGGGCCGGCGCCGCGAATCCCGTCTTGCGTCAGTTGCGGAAGATGCGACGCGCGCGGCGCTCGGCCTCGCGCACCGCGTCCTGGGCGCTCGACTGGCCCGAGGCGACGGCGGCGCACATGTCGACCGTGACGTACTCCGCGTTCGCCTGACCGGACGCTTCGGTGATCGGGCCCTTGTAGCCGTTCCAGAAGGGCGAGCGCATCGTGTCGCGGAAGATGGACACGCGCGGATCGCCGCCCCAGACCGCGGCATTGTCGTACGCCGCCAGCGGGTGCGCCCAGTAGCCGAGATTGGCGTTGAGCCAGGGCTCGTGCTGCTCGTGCTCCAGCATGAACTGCAGGAAGGCCTTTGCCGCGTTCGGGAACTTGCTGTGCTTGAAGACCATCGCGTTGAGCGTCAGGCCCGTCATCGCGGGAACGCTCAGGCGGCCCTTGGGCATCAGCTGGTGCTGCGTGTCCTCGGCGATCGGTGCGGTGGCCGGATCGTTCTTGAGCGAGAAGTAGAGCGACACGCCGTTGGCCGTGAGCCACAGCTCCTGCGCGGAATAGGCGCGGTTGTTGGAAATGTCGTTCCACGCCGTCGTGCCCGGGATGAAGGTCTGGTAGAGCTCCTTCAGGTAGTTGAGCGCGTCGATCGTTTCCTTGCTGTTGATCGCGACCTTGCCGGCTTCGTCGACGAGGTAGCCGCCATGCGACCAGATCACCCAGTTGCAGAACGAGTTCGCGTCGCCCACCGCGTGGCCCAGCGCGAAGCCCGAGGGCTTCCCGGCGGCCTTGAGCTTCTTGCAGAGCTCGAGGAAGCCGGCGTGATCGTCGGGAACCGACTGGTAGCCGGCGGCATTGATGGCCGACTTGCGGAAAACGAGCGGGCCGCCCGACGCGCCGAAGGGCAGGCCGATCCAGTCCTTCGAGTTCGTCTTGCGGCCGTACTTGTCCGCCATCGGCAACCAGCCGCCGTAGCGCTTGCCGATATATTCGGCGACGTCGGTCAGTTCGACGAGCTTGGAGCCGAAGATGTGCGGCGCGTCGGAGAAGCCGATGATGACATCCGGGCCCGCGCCGGTATTCGCGGTGACGGCCGTCTGCTGGGTGATGTCTTCCCAGCCCACGAAATCGATGCGGATCTGCACGCCGGTCTTCGCCGTGAACTTGGCGGCGTTGGCGCGGAACACGTCTTCGTCCGGCTGGACGAAGCGCACGGGGCGCAGCATGCGCAGCGTGGCGCCGCTCTCGATGGGTAGGTTGGGGGGCGTCGCCGCGGCGGGCTGGACGCGGCCGGCTTGCGCGAATGCGCGCTGCGCGCCCGCGGAAAGTGCCGCAATGCCGGCGCCGGCGGCGAGGATGCTGCGACGCGTGATCACGTTTGCCATCTCTCTTCTCCCTTTCCTGTTGTTGCTTCTTCTTCGCTCGTTTTCCGCAAGATCTAGATGCGGTTGCCGCTCGCGCGGTCGAACAGATGGACAAGGCCGATTTCGGGCGACACCGGCAGCACGTCGCCGCGCTTGGCGGTGATCCGCTGCCGGAATGCGCCCATGACGTTCGCGCCGCCGACCTTGAGCATGACCTGCGTCTCCGAACCCGTCGGCTCGACGACATGGACCGTTGCCTTGATGCCGCCGGGATCGAGCACAAGATGTTCGGGGCGGATGCCGTAGACCACCTCGGCCCCTTCGGCGGCCTTGTGGTCCGGGGGCAGCGGCCAGCGCGTGCCGCCCGCGTCGACGAACGCGCCGCCGACGATCCGGCCCGGCACCATGTTCATCGCCGGCGAGCCGATGAAGCCGGCGACGAACAAGTTCGCCGGCCGGTCGTAGAGTTCCAGCGGCGCGCCGATCTGCTCGATGCGGCCTTGGTGCATGACGACGATCTTGTCGGCCATCGTCATCGCCTCGATCTGGTCGTGCGTGACGTAGACGGTCGTCACGCTGAGACGCTGGTGGAGATCCTTGATCTCCGAACGCATCGCCACGCGCAGCTTGGCGTCGAGGTTCGAGAGCGGTTCGTCGAACAGGAACACCTGCGGATGGCGCACGATCGCACGCCCCATCGCCACGCGCTGGCGCTGGCCGCCGGAAAGCTGGCGCGGGAAGCGTTCGAGGAGTTGTTCGAGACCCAGGATGCGCGAAGCGCCCGAAACCTCGCCCTTCATGACGTCCGGCGGGGCGCCGGCAAGCTTCAGCGAGAAGGCCATGTTCCGGAACACGGTCATGTGCGGGTAGAGCGCGTAGTTCTGGAACACCATTGCGATGTCGCGATCCTTCGGCGCAACGGCATTGACCACCTTGCCGCCGATCGCGATCTCGCCGCCGGTTATGTT
>JAYRKO010000162.1:0-6122 GCA_041905745.1 Tagaea sp.
ACGGGCAGGCCCGCATCGACGCCCACGGTCGTGCCGAAGGAGAAGTCGAGCGCGAGGGATTCCGCACCGTTCGCCGAGCCCGTCTGCGCGGTCAGCACCGCGCGCCATTGCGGAACCGTACCTGCGGCCGACGCCGGAATTCCGGCTGTGCCGCTTGCGGGGCCCGCGGCGACGCCGGGCAGCGTACCGCCGGGCGCGGAACGGTTGTACCAGGTGATCGCAAAACTGCGCGCCTGACCTTGCGCGTCCGTGATCGTGACCGTGCCGCCATTGACGACGCTGCCGGCGGGCGCGTTGGCCGGCAGGTTCGCCGCATAGGCCGCATTCGACGTCGGCTGCGCGGGAATGTCGGCGCGGTTGATCCGGGCCGGCACCAGCGGGCCGCCGCCGCCGGCGGGAAGCGCGTAGAGAACCTTGCCGGCACCGTTGCGCAGGAAGCCGTCTTCGTCCGGGGCGAAATCGGCGCGGCGGGTATAGAGCGTCTCGCCGCCGCCGGTCGTGCCGTCCTGAACGGGGAGGAAGCCCGAGCCCGTCACCGCGAAGGACGTCGCGGCCGCCGATTGCAGGATGGTGCCTTGCGTCGCGCTGGAAAGCGCGGGTGTCGCGAGCACGCCGCCCGTACCGCCGCCGGCGACGTAACTGGAGAGGCGCGCTTCGACCGCCTTGTAGCCGTCAGTCTGCGCGTTGGCGACGTTCGCCGCGCGATAATCGATCGCCGTACGGTTGGCGAACAACGCGCTCAAGGCGCTGCCGAGGGCGGAACTACTCATGCGCGCATTCTATCGTCTTTGCGGGCACCGCTCCATGGCCCGCCAATTAAGCAAATTTTACGGCGAGAATGGCTGTCGAACGCTACCCAGCCTGACGGGTTTTCGTTGCCGTTCAGGGATTTGCGTCTACGGCCCGCCGGACGGGAGCAGCGCGCGGATATCGGCGTGATCGGAAAGGAAAGTGCCGGAAGCGACCGTCGCGGCGAATCCGGCCATCTCGCCGGAAAGCGGGCGGTCGATGTCGAGGAATGCCGAGTGCGCCCGTACGCGCGCCACGGCCGCGGCGACGCGCGGGCCCGGCTTCAGCGGTCTGCGCAGTTCGATGCCCTGCGCGGCCATCATCGCCTCGATGCCCACGATGTTGGCGAGGTTGCGCGCCATGGCGCCCAGCCGGCGCGCGCCGTGCGCAGCCATCGAGACGTGATCTTCCTGATTTGCGGACGTGGGGATCGTGTCGGTCGAGGCGGGGGACGCCCGCATCCGGTTTTCCGAGGCGAGGGCCGCCGACGCGACTTCGGCGACCATGAAACCCGAATTGAGGCCCGGCTTCGGGATGAGGAACGCGGGCAGGCCGGAAAGCACCGGATCGACCAGCATCGCGCAGCGTCGCTGCGACAGGTTGCCGGTCTCGGCCGCGGCAAGCGCCAGCATGTCGGCGGCGAAGGCAACCGGCTCGGCGTGGAAGTTTCCGCCCGACAGAACCTCGCCCGTATCGGCCATGACGAGCGGGTTGTCGGTGACGCCGTTTGCCTCGCGCTCCAGCATCGCGGCAGCGGCGCGCAGTACGTCGAGGGCCGCCCCCATCACCTGCGGCTGGCAGCGCAGCGAATAGGGATCCTGCACGCGCGGATCGTCGGCAAGGTGCGAGCGGCGGATCTCGCTGTCGGCCATCAGCGCGCGAAGTGCGGTCGCGACGTCGATCTGGCCCGGCTGGCCGCGCAGGGTCTGGATGCGCGCGTCGAAGGGTGTGTCGGCGCCGGCAGCGGCGTCGACCGACATGGCGCCCGTCACGAGGGCTGCACCGAACGCGTTTTCGATCGCGAACAGGCCAGCGAGCGCCAGCGCGTTCGAAACCTGCGTTCCGTTGAGAAGCGCCAAACCTTCCTTGGGGCCGAGAGTCACGGGGCGCAGGCCCGCGCGGGCCAACGCGTCGCCGCCCGGCATGCGCGCGCCGTCAAAGAAAGCCTCGCCTTCGCCGATCAGCACCGCGGCGAGGTGTGCCAGCGGTGCGAGATCGCCCGACGCGCCGACCGAACCCTGTGCGGGCACGACCGGCAGCACGCCGCGCACGAGCATGGCTTCGAGCAGCGCCACGACGGCCGGCTGAACGCCCGAGGCGCCGTGCGCGAGGCTCGCAATCTTGAGGCCGACGACGAGACGCACGACCGGTTCGGCCAATGGTTCGCCCACGCCCGCGCAATGCGAACGCACGATGTTGACCTGCAGCTCGGCGAGCTTGTCGGCGGGAATCCGGACGCTGGCGAGCTTGCCGAAGCCGGTATTGACGCCGTAGATCGCGTCGTTGCCGCGCGCGGCCTTCGCGAGAAGCGCATGGCCCGCCGCGATCGCGCGTATCGCGGCTTCGCCCGCGGCGAGTGACCGGCCGGCCATGACCTCGCGCCAGAGGCGCAGCGTCGCGTGACCGGGTTCGAGAATTGCGGGTTGCATCGGCATCGCGTTCGCCTGTTCGCGGTTCTTGCGATCAGCAAACACGCGCGTCGGCCGGGTGGCAAGCGGATTGTCCCGCACCGCAGGCGTTGATCGCGCCCGCGCGCGCGGCCATCATGGGCGCATGAATCCCGTGACCCTCATCACCGGCGCCTCGGGCGGCATCTGCGGCGCGCTGGCGCATCGCCTTGCCGCCGACGGCCATCGCCTCGTCCTGACCGCGCTCGAAGGCGACGCGCTCGACGCGCTTTCCCGCGAACTCGAACGCGGCGGGGCTCAGGTCGCCGCGATCGCCGGCGACGTCCGCGCGCGCGACCTGCCGGTGCGCGCCGTCGATCTGGCAATCGCGCGTTTCGGCCGGATCGACAATCTCGTCAACGGCGCCGGCGCATCCCGTCCGGTCAAGCTCGTCGAAATGGACGACGACGAGTGGGACCGTCTCGTCGACGTCAATCTCGGCGCGGTCTTCCGCTTCTCGAAGGCCGTCGTTCGCCGGCTCGTCGCCCAGGGGCAGGGCGGGGCGATCGTCCACATCTCGTCGATCGCGCATGCCAACGGCGGCGCGAACCTCGCCTACGGCTCGGCGAAGGGCGGCGTGGCGACGCTGACCTACGGCATGGCACAGCAGCTCGGCCCGTCGGGCATCCGCGTCAATGCGGTGGCGCCGGGCATCATCGACACGCCGATGGTCCGCAACGGCTTCGCCGACAAGTTCGACGGGCTCGTGGCCGGCGCGCGACAGCGCACGCCGCTGGGCCGCCTTGGCCGGGCGGAGGACGTCGCGGACGTCATCGCCTTCCTTCTCTCCCCGCGCGCCGCCTTCGTGACCGGCGCGCTCCTGCCGGTCACCGGCGGGATCGAGATCCTGTCGCCGATCTCGGCGATCGCGCGGGAAGGAAGCGGCGGCTAGCCCATCGCCGGCACCGGTTCGACGGCCGGCACGGGGGCGGGGGTCGACTTGCGGCGCGAGAACAGCGGCCGCGTGACGTCGGCGAACCCGGCCTGCCGGGCCTCGGCCAGCAGCTCGCGCCGCGGCATGGTCGCCAGCAGGAACTCGTTGTCGTCGCGGTAGACGGCAAGTTCGTTGCGCCTGAAGCCGTACCAGTCGAAGCCGTGCATGCGCCAGGTCGAGCGCTCGACGATCGCGACCGTTGATTTGAAGCGCCAGTGCGTGGCCGCGAAGAAAAGGACCGCGCGGGAGATCGCGCGGTAGATCTGCGGATCGCCCGAAAGGTTCATGCCGGCGCCGATCCACGCGATGTGGTCGGAATCGATCTCGCGCGCGGACGGTGCCGTGACTTCGCAACGCCGCCCCTGATCGCGCATCTCGCCGGCCCGCTCGCCGTACCAGAAGGTCAGGTCCTCCATCTCCTCCTTGAGCGAGCGTTCGACCCAGATGCGTCGGGCGCCGATCATCGCGCTAGGGCTGTTGTCGCCCGTCCGCGTCGCGAGGAAGGCGACGAAATCGTCGGGCGCGACGTCGGGGTGGTAGGCTACGTCCTGGACCGGCGGCATGCGGATCGACTGCCGGCGCGCGTCGGGCAGGCGTTCCCAGAAGGCGCGCACGTCGGCCATGGTGCGAGTCACGTGGACCCGGTAGCCGAGTTCCTCGAAGCTCGCGCCGATCCGCGTCCAGCTTCTGAACGCAAATTTTCTTTCGCACGCACCGTTGTCGGGGTCGAAGGCATCGATGAATTCCATGGAATATCCTTTCCGGCTGGCAGAGGGCGGTGCGGCGACTTTGCCGCCGCTGCCGGAAAGCAGGACGCGGAACGGGTTTCAATAGCGAGGCTTCGGGACCGCAATTCTGAGCCCCTGTGGAGTTTTCGGTGGAGAAAACCCCGGGGCGCCGCGCTCAGTTGAGCGCTGCCGGCGCGGAATCCTGCAGGACCTTCGAAGTCGTCAACACGAAATCCCGGTCGTCGAGTCGGAACGGCAGCGCGAGGCGCTCGTAGAGGATCCGGCGGAAGCCGAAATCGACGCCGATGCGCGAGACCGTCGGCTTCGAGACGCGGTTCGCCTTGACGATGTGACGGTCGATCATCGCCGAGTACTGCACGTGGTTCGTGCGGTCGAGAACGCGCATGCCGGTTTCCGACTGCGTGGGCACGTTGAACTTCGAGCCGATGTGGTAGCAGTACGCTTCGCCCGCCCGGACCGAGAAAAGCGAGCTCTCCCCGTCGCGCAGCATGCGCACCATGTGGCCGAGCGGATCGTCCTGGAAACGCGAGGCGAGGACGCGGCGCAGCCGTTCGTCGGCGTCGCTGACCTCGACTTCGACGTCGACCCAGTCGGGCGGCGTCGGCCGTGAGGCGCGGATGCGCCGTTCGAGGATTCGGCGCGCATCGCCGATCGCTTCGAGGACCGGCTCCTCGCCGCAGACCTCGATCCGGACGCGCTCGTAAGGCATCGCCTCCATGACCGAAAGCGCCTTGGTGCAGGCACGAGGGTCGACATGCGCGCGGTCGAAGGCGAGAAGGCCGAAACCGGCCCGTTCGCCGACCGCGACCCAGCCGAAGCCCCGGCAGACGAAATCGATCGCGTTGCCCCGGTCGCCGGCGGGAATGCCCGCGACCTGACGCGCGGTCGAGGCGAAATCGTCGGCGACGTGCACGCACGTGCCGTCGTCGAGGCACCAGACGGGTCGGAACGGTTCGGACCGGATCTGACCGCCGGAGGAGGTGAAGAGCTGGCAGATTTCGCTGAGTTTCGAATCGATCGATGCCAGTTCGGGCGACATGCGCGTGCCCGAAAGGCCGGGCATCACTTCCTGAATGAACGCATCGCCGTCGGGCAGCGTGCGCGCCACGCGATAGACGAGTTCGACGTCGAGCTTCTTCGTTTCGCCCGATTTCAGACGTTCGACCGAGATCGCGCTGCAACCGCCGATCCGTGCGATCGCCTTCAGCGAGATGTGGCGACGCGCGGTCGCCTCGAAGAACAGATCGCTGATCCGGCTTTTCATTTTCCCCTGGACCCCGGCGGCGGCTGGAATTTGATCCAAATCTACGCCATTTTTTGCGCCGCCTCCAGTGGTCACATTTTACCACTTTTCGGCCATAAGCCCTTCTGTTCCTAGGACTTGAGCCCCGGTGCCCCGGCAAGGCCGGCGGCCGCTATTCCCGCAAGTGCGCAGGCTTCGTCCCGGTCGCCCGTGTCGCCGGAGATGCCGATCGCGCCGATCGTGCGCCCGTCCGCCGCAAGCACGAGAACGCCGCCCGGCGAGGGGATGGCGCGGCCGGCACTGGCGGCGGCAAGCGCGGTGAGGAAGGCGGGCGCCTTCGTCGCGCGCTCGGCGAGTTCGCGCGTGCCGAAACCCATGCCGAGCGCGCCCCAAGCCTTTCCGTACGCGATCTCGAAGCGCAGAATGCCGGACCCGTCCTCCCGCCTTGCGACGACGACATGGCCGCCGGCATCGAGCACGACGAGGGTGAGCGGCTGAAGCGAAAGTCGGCGGGCTTCCGCCAGTGCGACCGACGCGATCCGGTCCGCGATTTCGAGGGTCATCTGCTGCATGGAAGCGCCTCCGCTGCGGGGTCCGCGCGATGTTAAGGCTAGCGGGCTGGAATGAAACGCCGAATCTCGTTCCCCTCGACCACCGGGGCGGCTATCCTCGCGGGCCGGTCGGTCGCCGGGGAGGACGGTGGCCGGTTCGAGCAGGTTCGTCAGGGATATGGCTTGATC
>JAYRKO010000163.1:0-6086 GCA_041905745.1 Tagaea sp.
AACCTGACGACCGCGATGGTGCCGTTCTTCGAGCGTCCGCACGAATTCGCCTTCGAGGGCGGCGGCCTCCAGCGGATCCTCGCCTACGCGCTCTACGAACCGATCCTGGCGATCCTGCCGCTGCTCGCGATCCTCGTGGTCGCGGCCGTCTCGGCCCAGATGCTGCAGAACGGCTTCCTCGTTTCGGCCGAACCGCTGATCCCGAAATTCAGCAAGCTTTCGCCCGCCACCGGCTTCAAGAGGCTTTTCTCGTTCAATTCGGTCTTCGAGTTCCTGAAGGGGCTCATCAAGATCTCGATCGTCGCGGGCGCATGCTGGATGTCGCTGCGCGGCGAGATCGACGACGTGACCCGCTTCGTCGAGTTCGAACCCGTCGACGTCGGGCGCACGATGATGGCGCTCGCCACCAAGGTGATGGTCGCGGTCATCGCGGTGATGACGCTGATCGCCGGGCTCGACTATCTCTACCAGCGTTTCCAGCACTTCAAGCGCCTGCGCATGTCCAAGCAGGAGATCAAGGACGAGTACAAGCAGTCGGAAGGCGATCCGGTCGTCAAGGGCCGCATCAAGCAGCTGCGCATGGAACGCGCGCGCAAACGCATGATGACCGCCGTGCCGAAGGCGACCGTCGTCGTGACGAACCCGACCCACTACGCGATCGCGCTGAAGTACGACGAATCGACGATGGCGCCCGTGTGCGTCGCCAAGGGCGTCGATCTCGTCGCGCAGAAGATCCGCGAGATCGCGACAGAGAACGAAGTTCCCATCGTCGAGAACAAGCCGCTGGCCCGCGCGCTCTACGCCAGCGTCGAGATCGACGACGAAATTCCGCCCGAACACTACAAGGCTGTCGCCGAAGTCATCAGCTACGTGCTGAGCCTGAAGAAGAAGCTGGCGCCCGCCGGTCGCGGCGAGGCCCGCCCGCCCGCGCACTAGGCATTCGCCGCCAGCAGCGCGCGTGCGGCCTGCGCGTCGATCGCGATCTGCGCCTTGAGCGCGTCGAGCCCGTCGAACTTCCGCTCGGGCCGCAGGAACTCGACGAGCGAGACCACGAGCCGCCGGCCGTAGAGATCGCCCGCAAAGTCGAAAAGATGGACTTCGAGGCGCGGTGCGGGATCGCCGCCCACGGTCGGCCGCACGCCGAGATTGGCCACGCCCGCGACACGGCGTCCGGGAACGGCCCCTTCGACGCGCACCGCATAGACGCCCAGTGCCGGGGGCAGATAGCCGTCGAGCCCGATATTGGCCGTGGGAAAGCCGATCGTGCGCCCGCGCGCGTCGCCGCGCTGCACGCGCCCGTCGATGGCGAACGGCCGGCCGAGGATGCGCGCGGCCGCACGCGGATCGCCGGCCTTCAGCGCGTCGCGTACGCCCGTCGAGGAATAGACGAAGGCTTCCGGGTCGCCTTCGGCGCCCGCACGGCCCGCCGCGGCCGCGTCCAATGCCGGGGCCACGATCTTCGCCGTGCGACCCGCGCGCGCCATTTCCGCCACAAGCGTTTCCGGGCTGCCCGCGCGGCCCTTGCCGAATACGAAATCGTAGCCGGCGACCACGCCGTCGAGGCCGAGCCGCGCGACCAGCACGTCGGCGACGAACGCCTCGGCCGTCATGCCCGCAAGCTTGCGGTCGAAACGCAGCGCGAAGCAGAAGTCGACGCCCAGATCGCGAAGTGCCGCGATCTTCATGCGGGCGCTCGTCAGCAGGAAGGGCGGCAGGTCCGGTTTGAAGAAGCGGCGCGGATGGGGTTCGAACGTGACGACGGCGGATTTGCGCCCGGCGGCGCGCGCAAGACGCATCGCCTCGCCGATCACCGCGCGGTGGCCGAGATGCAGCCCGTCGAAATTTCCGATGGCGGCCACGGCGCCGCGCGCTTCGGCGGGCACGCCGGTCGTGTCGCGGTAAAGACGCATCGAGCCGTCAGTCGCCGGCAGTCGAGGTCTCGCGCGGCGGGGCGCGATGGGCGCTGAGCGAGGCGCGGCTCGACACGAGGACGACCGCCTCGCCCTCGAGCACGACCTTGTCGTCGACGAGAATCTTGGTTTCGAGCGTGCAGCGGCGCTTCTCCGGAACCAGTTCCTTGACCGTCGCGCGCGCGACGACCGTGTCGCCCGCGCGCACCGGCGCCTTGAAGCGCAGCGTCTGGCTCAGATAGATGGCGCCGGGACCCGGCAGGCGCGTGCCCAGCACCGTCGACACGAAGCTTGCCGTCAGCATGCCGTGCGCGATGCGCCCCGAAAACGGCGTCGCCGCCGCGAAAACCTCGTTGATGTGGACCGGGTTGTTGTCGCCGGTGATGCCGGCGAACAGCACGATGTCGGTTTCGGTCACGGTCTTGGCGAAGGCGGCGGTCAGGCCGACCTTCAGGTCCTCGAAATAGAGGCCGTGGAGTTCCTCGTACTGGTCCATCCGAATCCGCACGCCCCCGTCCGGAAAAAACGTCAGCCTTGTTGCGTCGCAGCAAGCCTCGGGCGACTATAGGGAAGGACGCGCGTGGCGGCAATCGCCGGGCACGCACCATCGGGTGGAAGGTCCGCGACGCATGAAGGCCGCAAAGCCGACGAAGACGGCGCCACCGCGTACGCTTGCGGGAATCGCGCTGTTCGCCCCGCTGGGCGAGGCGGCGCGCAAGGCCGTGGAAGCGCGCTGCACCTGGCGCACCTTCGAGGCCGGCCAGCCGATCATCGACCGCGACAGCGAGGACAGCGACGTCTACTTCCTCGTCGCCGGCCGCGCGCGCGTCGTCATCTATTCCGAATCGGGGCGCGAGGTCAGTTTCGACGAGTTCGCGGCCGGCGCCTGCGTGGGCGAACTTGCGGCCATCGACGGGGCGCCGCGCTCGGCCAGCGTCGTCGCGATCGAGGAGACGCTCGTCGCCGCCCTGCCCCGGCAGGCCTTTCTCGACGCGGTGCTGGCCAACGCACCGGCGCAGCTGGCGCTTCTGAAGCATCTGGCGCAGATGGTCCGCCACGCGACCTCGCGGATCGTCGAACTGTCGACGCTGGGCGCGCACAACCGCGTCTACGCCGAGATCCTGCGCCTCGCGAAGACGGCGGCCGGCGGCCGCACGACGATCCGCCCGATCCCCGCGCACGGCGACATCGCCGCGCGCGTGTCGGCCACGCGCGAAACGGTCGCGCGCGTCTTCTCCGACCTCGCGCGCAAGAAGATCGTCGTGCGCGAGAAGGGCGAACTCGTCGTCGTCGAACCCAAGCGCCTCGGCGCGATAGTCAAGGATTTTCGGCAGGCTTGACGGACGCCTCGGGGGCGGCGGCCACGCGCGCCAGCAGCCGCGCGCCCAGCCGGCTGAGGTCGTCCATCACCAGGAAGAAGGCCGGCACGAAGACGAGCGACAGGCCCGTCGACACGATGAGCCCGCCGACCACGGCGATGGCCATGGGCGAGCGGAACTCGCCGCCGTCGCCCACCCCGTAGGCCGAGGGCAGCATGCCCGCCGCCATCGCGATGGTGGTCATCACGATCGGTCGGGCGCGCTTGCGGCCTGCATCGACGATCGCGACCGTGCGGTCGACGCCCCTGGCGATCTCCTCGATCGCGAAATCGACGAGCATGATCGCGTTCTTCGTGACGATGCCCATCAGCATGAGAAGGCCGATGACGACCGGCATCGAGATCGGGCGCTGGGTGACGATCAGCGCCAGCACGACGCCGCCGAAGGACAGCGGCAGCGAGAAGAGGATCGTCACCGGCTGCAGGAACGAACCGAACAGCAGCACGAGCACGCCGAACACCATCAGCAGCCCCGCCCCCATCGCGGTCGCGAAGCTCTGGAACACCTCGGCCATCACTTCGGCGTCGCCCGACGTGCGGATCTCGACGCCGGGCGGCAGCGAACGCGCGGCCGGCAGCTTCATGGCGTCCTCGATCACCTCGCCCAGCGCGTCGGTGCCCAGCATGTCGGCTTCGACCGCGATGCGCCGCTGGCGGTCGAAACGTTCGATCGACGTGGGCCCCTGTCCGAAGGAGATGTCCGCGACCGTCGCGAGCGGCACGGGCCCGCCGCGCGCGGTGGGCACCTTCAGCGTTTCCAGCGCCTGCGGGTCGGCGCGCGCGGCCTCGTCGAGCTGCACGCGGATCGGGATCTGGCGCGTGCCCACGTCGAACTTCGCGAGATTGGCACCGATGTCGCCGATGGTCGCCACGCGCAGCGTCTCGGCGATCGTGTCGGTCGAGACGCCGAGTTCGGCCGCGAGATCCGCGCGCGGGCGGATGCGGATTTCCGCGCGATCCAGCGCGGCCGTCGAGATCACGCCCTGCACGGTGGGCAGCGCGCGCATCTCGCTGGCGAGCCGGTTGGCGATGTCGCCGGTCACGGCGGTATCCTCGCCCGCGACCAGCAGCGTCAGCCCGCGCTGGCCGTTCTCGTTGAGCCGCCAGAAGCGGATGTCGGGAATGTCGGCGAGTTCGCGCAGGATCTCGGCCTCCAGCGTCTTCTGCTTCTTCGAGCGCTGCGTCTTGTGGACGAACTGGACCGTCAGCGTCGCGCGGCGCACCTCGCGCCCGCCGTTGGGCGTGCGCCCGCCGTCGACGAACACCGCACGCACCTCGGGCCGACGATGCAGCCGCTCGACGATGCCGCGCGTGACGGCATCGGTGTCGGCAAGCCGGCCGCCGGGGGGCAGCTCGACGACGATCAGCGTGCGCGCCACGTCCTCGCCCGGCAGGAAGCCCGAGGGCAGCAGCGCCGTCGACCAGATCGAGCCCGCGAACAGCGCCACGCCGATCAGGACGGTGCGGAAGCGGTGGCGCGCCGACCAGCCCACGAGGCGCAGGTAGAAGCGCATCAGGCGCCCCTCCTTCGCCTCAACATGGGCGAAGGCCCGCATGAAATAGGCCGCCAGCATGGGCGTGATGAGGCGCGCGACGAGCAGCGAGAACAGCACCGCCGCCGCGACGACGAGGCCGAACTGCTTGAAATACTGTCC
Source organism: Tagaea sp. (assembly GCA_041905745.1). GTDB lineage: Bacteria > Pseudomonadota > Alphaproteobacteria > CACIAM-22H2 > CACIAM-22H2 > Tagaea. Next base: position 4,944 of record JAYRKO010000163.1, read on the forward strand.
CGCGATGCCGCCCATGAAGCTGACGGGCGCGAACACCGCGACGATGGTGAGCGTGATGGCGACGACGGCCAGGCCGATCTCGTCCGCCGCCTCCAGCGCCGCGCGCCAGGGCGATTTGCCCATCTGCATGTGGCGCGCGATGTTCTCGATCTCGACGATGGCGTCGTCGACCAGGATGCCGGTCACCAGCGTGATCGCGAGGAGCGAGACGAGGTTGAGCGAGAAGCCCATCAGGTCCATCGCCCAGAACGTCGGCACGACCGCGAGCGGCAGCGTAAGCGCGGTGATCAGCGTCGCGCGCCAGTTGCGCAGGAAGACGAACACCACGACGACGGCGAGGGCTGCGCCCTCCAGCAGCGTCTCCATCGCCGAATGGTAGTTGCCCAGCGTATAGGTGACGTAGCTGTCGATCTGCGAAAGCCGGACTTCCGGATGGCGCGCCTGAAGGGCGGCCACGCGCGCGGAGACCGCCTCGGCGAGCGTGGCGTCGCTCGCCCCCTTCGACCGGCTGATCGCAAAGGCCACGACCGGTTCGCCGTCGAAGCGCGCGAAGGTCCGCATCTCGGCATGGCCGTCGGCGACTTCGCCCAGTTCGGCGAGCCGCACCTTGCGCCCGCCGGGAAGTGCAATGGACGTGTCGGCCAGTTCGTCGAGCGTATCGGTGCCCGCAAGCGTGCGGATCGACTGTTCCGCCGATCCCACCTCGCCGCGCCCGCCGGCAAGGTCGACATGCGTCGCGCGCAGCTGGCGATTGACGTCGGCGGCGGTCACGCCGAAGGCGGCGAGCCGGTCGGGATCGAGCGTCACGCGGATTTCGCGCTCGACGCCGCCCACGCGCTCGATCTTCGCCACGCCCTTGACGCCCTGCAGGTCGCGCGCGACGACGTCGTCCACGAACCACGAAAGCTCCTCGACCGACATCTGCGGCGCGCGCGCCGCGTAGGTCACGATGGGCAGGCCCGCGATCTCGATGCGCTGGACGACCGGCTCGTCGATCGTGCGCGGCAGGTCCTGACGCACGCGCGCGAGCGCGTCCTTGACGTCGTTGAGCGCGCGATCCACCTGCGTTTCGAGGCGGAATTCGATCGTCGTCGACGAATTCCCCTCGGTCACCGTCGAGGTGATGTGCTTGACGCCGGAAAT
>JAYRKO010000164.1:0-6074 GCA_041905745.1 Tagaea sp.
TCGAGGTCGGCCGCTTCGGACACGCCGATCACTTTCATCGCGGCGATCCCGGTGCGCGTGCGGATTTCCGCCACGCGCGCGGGCGTCTCGGCGCCGTGGAGCTGGAGGATGTCGGGCCGGAAGACGGCAAGGATCGCGTCGAGCGCGCCATCGTCGATATCGACGACGAGGGCAACGCGCTTTACGCGGGGCGGCAGTTTGGCGGCGAGGAATTTGGCCTGTTCGCGCGTCACGCAGCGCGGGCTGCGCGCGAAGAACACGAATCCCGCAAAATCGGCGCGCGAAGCGGCCTCGACCGCAGGCACCGAATTGAGGCCGCAGATCTTTGCGGCAGCGCTCATGCGCCGATCTCGGCCTGCACGCGCGCCAGTGCCGCCTTCGGATCGGCCGCCTGCGTGATCGGCCGGCCGATGACAAGATGGTCGGCGCCCAGCGTCACCGCCTCGCGCGGCGTCATCACGCGCTTCTGGTCGCCGCTTGCCGCCCATTCGGGCCGGATTCCGGGCACGACGAGCTTGAAGCCGGGCCGCACCGCGGCGCGCAGGCGCTTGATCTCGTGCGCCGAGCATACGACGCCGTCCATGCCCGAATCCTGCGCCAGCAACGCCAGACGCAGCGCCTGCTCGCCTGCCGGCCCGCGCTGGCCGACCGCGTCGAGATCGCCGTCGTCAAGGCTGGTGAGGACCGTGATCGCCAGCAGCATCGGGCGGTCGGCACCCGCCGATTTCGCGGCGTCGCGCGCGGCTTCCATCATCGCGCGGCCGCCCGAGGCATGGATCGTCAGGAAGTTCGGCTTGCAGAGTGCGGCCGAGCGCACGCCGCCGGCGACCGTATTCGGGATGTCGTGGAGCTTCAGGTCGAGGAACAGCGGCCGACCGCCCGCCACGGCGCGCACGCCGTCCGGGCCGTTGGCGACGAAGAATTCCAGGCCGAGCTTGACGGCGTATCCGTCCGTGCCCAGCCGCGCGAGATCGGCGGCGGCTTCCTCCCGGCGCATGCGGTCGATCGCCACGAAGATGCGGGGCAGGACGGGGTGCGACGGCTCGGACATTGCGAAGTTCTTTCCGTTGGGCGATAGAGGCGCGATGGAACCGGGAACCCGAATCCGGTTCGGCCAGCAGGATTGCCCCGCCCCATGAACCGATTCAAGACCCTCGGCGATTTCGATTTTTCCGGCAAGCGCGTGCTCGTGCGCGCCGACCTCAATGTTCCCATGCAGGATGGGGCGGTTAGCGACGCCACCCGCATCGAGCGCTTTGCGCCGACCGCCGCCCAGCTGGCGGGGAAGGGGGCCAAAGTCGTCGTGCTGTCGCATTTCGGCCGGCCCAAGGGCCGCGACGAAAGCCAGTCGCTGCGCCCGCTCGTCGCGCCGCTCGCCAAGGCGGTTGGGCGCAAGGTCGCGTTTGCGGACGACTGCATCGGTCCGGCCGCCAAGGCGGTCGTCGATGCACTGAAGCCCGGCGAGGTGGCGCTTCTCGAAAACCTGCGCTTCCACAAGGGCGAGGAGAAGAACGACACCGCCTTCGTGAAGGCCTTGGCCGAACTGGGCGACGTCTACGTGAACGATGCGTTTTCCTGCGCGCATCGCGCGCACGCGTCGACCGAAGGCCTAGCCCACGTGCTGCCCTGCGCGGCCGGCCTGCTGATGCAGGCCGAGCTCGACGCGCTTTCCAAGGCCCTCGAACATCCGCAGCGGCCCGTGGCGGCCGTCGTCGGCGGGTCGAAGATCTCGACCAAGCTCGACCTCATCGGGAACCTCATCCAGCGCGTCGACATTCTCGCCATCGGCGGCGGCATGGCGAACACGTTCCTGCATGCGAAGGGCATTTCCGTCGGCCGCTCGCTGTGCGAGGCCGACATGGCCGAGACCGCGCGGCGCATCATGGCCGACGCGGAATCCGCCGGCCGCCAGATCGTGCTGCCGGTTGATGCGGTCGTCGCGGGCGCGCTCACCGATTCGGCGGGCGCCGAAACCGTGCCGATCGGCCGCGTACCGGCCGACAAGATGATCCTCGATATCGGGCCGCTGTCGGTGGCCGAGACGCTGCGCATCTTCGACGGCGCGCGCACGCTCGTCTGGAACGGCCCGGTGGGCGCGTTCGAGCATCCGCCGTTCGACAAGGGCACCACGGCGCTCGCCCGCGGCGTGGCCGAGCGCACGAAGGCCGGAAAGCTGATGTCGGTCGCCGGCGGCGGCGATACGGTCGCGGCACTCGTCAAGGCGGGCGCGGTCGACCAGTTCGGCTACGTGTCGACGGCCGGCGGCGCGTTCCTGGAATGGCTCGAAGGCAAGGAGCTTCCGGGCGTCGCGGCACTCGCCGCGCGCTGAAACTCAGTTCAGCGGGCGCAGCGGCTTGCGCCGGACGGGATTGCCGGCGTGCATCTTGCGCACGGGCGCCGGGGCCAGCGGCTCGCGCGGCAGTTTGCTCGCGGCGATCGACTCGTCGACCAGCGGTCCGCGCGTCTCGCCGCGCCGCCAGGCGGCCACGCGGGCCTCGGCGGTCGCGTCGTCGACGAGGTCGTAGAACGACAGCGCGTCGAACAATTCGCCCGGATCGACCAGCCCGCCGGCGGGCCCGCCGAGCTGGCGCATGGCGATGAAGAACTCGGTGAAAAGCGGCTTGTCGACGTGGCAGCCCTTGCAGGCGACCGCAAGCGCCCGGCCGCCCTGCTCGTAAAGGCAGCGCCGCGCGGTCGCCACCGATACGTGCGCGAACTTGGCGAAGAGCGTCTCGATCAGCGTCCGCTCGCCCGCGCGCGCGAGCGGCAGCAGCAGCCGGAGGTCGCTCACGTCGTCGCGGTCGACTGCGACGCGGATGCGCTGCAGCGCGCCGTTGAGCGCCGCGGTGCGCGCATGGTCGGACATCACCTCGGCCATCGCCTCGCCGATCGCCTTGTCGAGCAGGAAGGGATCGATCTCGAAATTCTCGACGATGAATCGCCGCAGCGCTTCCGAAACCCAGCCGTACATGCGGCCCGCAAGCTTGGGGTCGAGATCCTCGCGCTTCAGGATCAGTTCCTGCAGGTCGGCATCGGCCTGCGAATGCTCGACGAGCGTCTCGAAGGTCTCGGTCGCGATGGTGGCGCCCGCGTTTTCGAGGACGGCGCGAACGACGTCCTGTTCGCCCGGGCGGATCAGCGCGTCGCTGACGGGTGCGGAAATGCGCTCGCGCCGCGCGATCGCGATGCGATGTTGCATCGTGCGCGTGCGGACGACGTCGAGAAGCTCGCCGTCGTCGAGCAGTTCGGACTTGAGGAGGACCGGCCACGCGACCTCGATCCGGTCGTTGGCCAGCTGGACGATCAGGCGGCGCGGCGCCACGCCTTCGGCCGCCAGCCGTTCGGCAAGCGCGCGGCGGATCGGCATTTCGAGGTCGTGGAGAAGACGCTGGAGGATTTCCTCGGCGAGGTCGCGCTCGCGCGCGGACATCGCGCCGAGATTCGTGCCGAGGATCATGTCCCCCATGCGCGTCGCCAGATGCGCGCGCGAATCCGGCCGCTTGTCCTGCGCGAGTATCAGGAGGCTTTGCAACTGTTCGCTGTTGAACGGGGTCGTCATCGACGTCGAGTCACCGAAAGTCTTCGTACCGGCTTCTATTAGAAAGTCTAAATCTGGGTTCGCCGCGAATCCAGAATCCCATCATACGCACGGCGACGTTTGTCCGTCAGGCGTGACATATTCGCGCGACGGTTCGCAATTTGCCAAATCGTCAATGTAACAAGTGGTTTCGCGCGGCCGGCGATTGCGGCGTGCGTGGCAAAATCGTCGCAGGTGGCGATTTCCCGGGCATACGGGCACCCATTCCGGGAATTAACGGAGAATTAAATCAAATTTGCTTCTATTGCCGACGATGCAGATTCAAGCCGGCACACCTTCGATTGCAAACGGTCTCGCGCGCCCCGACGGCGCGCGCGTTCCGGGTCGGGCGCCATTCGCGCTGCGCGGCGGCCAGTCGTCGGAAGGCGCGTTGCCGGCCCGCGCCATCGGCAATCCCGAAGCGCAGCAGGCGATCTCGGCCAATTTCGCCGAAGAAGCGCGCCCTGCGCGCCCGTTGCCGCGCGGCTCGCTCGTCGATCTCGTCATCTGAAGCGCGGCCCGTCGGCGTCGACGCTTGCGCGTGCCGGCAGCCGCACGCGACAATCCGCCCTGCAATGACCGATCCCAAGCCCGTCGGCCCGTCGTTGCGCGCGATTCCCGAAGGGGATACGCGCGAACGGCTGATCTGCGCGGATTGCGGCTTCATCCAGTACGACAATCCAAAGATCGTCGTGGGCGCGGTCCCGCTGTGGGACGGCAAGGTCATGCTGTGCCGGCGCGCGATCGCCCCGCGCGTGGGTTTCTGGACGCTGCCGGCCGGCTATCTGGAACTGGGCGAGACGCCCGAGGCCGGCGCGGCGCGCGAGGCGCTCGAGGAAGCGAACGCGCGCATCGCCATCGACGCGCTGCTGGGTGTCTATTCCGTGCCGCGGCTGAGCCAGGTCCAGCTCATCTACCGCGCGCGACTCGTGGACGGCGAATTCTCGCCGGGTCCCGAAAGCCAGGACGTGCGCCTGTTTGCGTGGGCCGAGATCCCGTGGGGCGAGATCGCCTTTCCGAGCGTGCGCTGGGCGCTCGATCACTGGCGCACGGTCGGCGATTCGCCCGACTTTCCCGTCGGTGCCAATCCGGCCGGCGAGAACGGCGACCGCTAGTCCCGGCGCCTCAGCCGATCCTGAAATTCATCGCCAGCAGGCCGCAGACGAGCACGGCGGCCGAGATGAGGCGCAGGATGCCGAACCGCTCGCCGAGCAGGAACGTTCCCATCAGCGAAGCGAAAAGTACCGAGGTCTCGCGCAGCGCCGAGACGTGCGCGATGGCGCCGAGGCTCGCCGCCCAGATCGCGATGCCGTAGCCGATCGTCGCCACGACGCCGCCGGCCGTCCCGCGCCACCAGTAGAGGCGCATGTAGTCGAAAATCACCGGCCCCCGCCGCCACATCGCGAAGACGAGAACCCAGGGCCCTTCGAGAAGATTGAGCCAGACGATGTAGGACAGCGCGTTGCCCGAAAGCCGCGCGCCCAATCCGTCGACGACCGTGTAGGCCGCAATCGTGAAGCCGGTGCACACGGCCAGCAGGATCGCGCGCCGTTCCGTGAAATCGGGAATGCCGCGCCCGAACGCGAGGCCGGCGATGCCCAGCGACACGAGCACGACGCCGATCGATTCGCGGAAATTGAGGAATTCGCCGACGACCGTTCCCGACATGATCGCGACCAGCGTCGGACCGAGGCCGCGCGCGATCGGATAGACGAGCGAGAGATCGCCGAGCGCATACGCGCGCAGCAGGAACACGTAATAGAAGACGTGGATGAGGACCGACGCGATCAGGTAGGGCCAGGCTTCGGGCGCCGGCATCGGCACGAAGGGCGCCATCACGACGCCGAAGACGCAACCGGCCATCATCACGAGCCCGAATGAGGCGAGACGGTCCGGATCGGATTTGACGACGGCGTTCCAGGAGGCGTGCATCAGGGCCGCGAGCAGGACGAGCCCCGCGACCGATGGATCGACTTTTTCCAATTTCCCCCCGCGGGCGGCGCCGAGGCCGAATCGTGATGTCGCGCGATTGTAACGAAACTCGCGGAGCGGGGGCCCCCAAAAGCAGAAGGGGCGCGGGAGAAGAACCCCCGCGCCCCCAAATGCACCGAGCGAAAACCGCTTACTTCTTCTTCTTAGCGGCCTTCTTCTTCGCCTTCTTCTTCGCAGCCATGATTGACTCCTTGTTTCCGATGGTCGGACCGGGAAAGGCGCGCCGGAGGCCTGAGCGGAGCCGGGTGACTGACCCGGCCCTTTTGACCGCTGGCGGAGTTGGAGCCCTCCCTTGGAACGATCCGAACGTGGCTAGAACATCATTTTGAACAAGGGCATGTCAAGGAAATTCAATATGAGGGGGGTTGACAACCGTGTCTCCACTATCGTTAGCGGTCCACCCTTTGGCTTGCGGGAGTCGTTCGAATCACTTCTAGCGCTAGTGAACGACGACGAAAAAACCCTGATAAAATCGAGACAATTCGCGTGTCCATGAATCGCGCGC
>JAYRKO010000165.1:0-6011 GCA_041905745.1 Tagaea sp.
TTGAGCTGGACGCCGCGCAGGTCCGCCTTTGAAAGATCCGCCTCGTGCAGGTCGCAGCCGGTCAGATCGGCGCCGAAGAGATTGGCGCGGGAAAGCTTCGCCTTGCCGAAATTCGATTCGCAAAGATATGCGCCGACGAGTTCGGCTTCCGACAGGTCGCGCGCCTGGAAATTCATCCGCTCGGCGACCTTGAACGACAGGACGAGCCGGACGCCGCCGGTCTGGCCCTTCGCCATCTTCTCGTGCAGGCCGACCGCGTGATTGATGTCGTGCTGACTGACTTTCGTGCTTGGCGGCATCTCGGTTGCCCGTTTGTTGCCTGTCGGGCGATAATGCGCGCAAATTCGGGGTGCGGTAAAGGCGCTCGAAGGTGTGGGGAGCAGGGATGGCGCATCTGAAGACGTTCGCGGTCGCGGCCGGATTCGGTCTTTGCGCTTACGCAGTCGTGGAAGTGCTGGTTCTCGCGAGCCGGAAAATCGGCTTCCTGCAATGGCTGGCGTCGTGACGAGTGCGCCTCCGGGGCGAGGCGAAAATTTCCGGCCGTCTCCCGCCGAACGGGGAACAGCGGCAACTTCCTTGGAATCCGACGGATGAACCTCGCAGCGCATCTCCTTCGAAATGCCCGCCGCGACCCCGCCGGTGCTGCATTGGGATTCGGCTCTGCGGTTGTTGCCGATTGGGCGCGGATGGCGCGGGACGTCGCGTCCATCGCGGGGGGCTTCAAGGCGGTGGGTCTCCTACCCGGCGACCGGGTCGCGATCGTCGCCGCGAATTCGCCGGACTACGCCAAGGCGCTGTATGCGGCATGGCACGCCGGACTGGCGGTCGTTCCCGTGAACGCGAAGCTTCACCCGCGCGAACTTGCCTATTGCTTCGTCCACAGCGAGGCCCGGATCATCCTCCATTCCGCAGACATGGCCGGGCCGGTCGGCGAGGCGGCACCCGCGGCGCACGCGATCGAGATCGGCGGGCCCGACTGGCGCAAACTCCTCGCAACCGATCCGATCCCGCTAGCCGACGTTGCACCGGACGATCTGGCCTGGCTGTTCTACACGAGCGGCACGACCGGTCGGCCGAAAGGGGCAATGTTGTCCCACCGCAATCTTCTTGCGATGGCGGCAAGCTATTTCATCGACATCGACCCGCCGTCGCCGGGCGGCGCCATCGTGCACGCGGCCCCGATGTCGCACGGGTCCGGTCTGTACGCGCTGCCGATGCTGGCGATCGGGAATGCGCAGGTCGTTCCAGAAAGCGGCCATTTCGACCCGGCCGAAATCGTGGGGCTCTGGCGCGACTGGCGCTCCGTCACGATGTTTGCGGCGCCGACAATGGTGAAGCGCCTCGTGGCGCACGGCGGTGATCCGGGAAATCTGCGCGCCGTCGTGTACGGTGGCGCACCGATGTACGTCGCCGATCTGAAGGCTGCGGTCGCGCGCTTCGGGTTCCGTTTCGCGCAACTCTACGGACAGGGCGAATCGCCGATGTGCATCACCGGCATGACGCGCACGACGATCGAGACGGCTTGTCGCACGGGAGACGATGCCGTTCTCGGATCGGTCGGCACGCCGCAGTCGGTCGTGGAAGTGCGCGTGGGAACGGACGGCGAGGTCCTGGTCCGGGGCGACAGCGTGATGAAGGGCTACTGGCGCGATCCGGAGGCGAGCGCGCGCGCCCTCGCGGACGGCTGGCTTCACACGGGCGACGTCGGGAGCTTCGACGAACGCGGCTTCCTCACCCTGCGCGACCGTTCGAAGGACGTCATCATTTCGGGCGGCTCGAACATCTACCCGCGCGAGGTGGAGGAAGCGATCCAGACGCATCCCGCCGTCGTCGAGGTTTCGGTGATTGGCGTACCCGATCCGGAATGGGGCGAAAGCGTCGTGGCTTATGTCGTTGCGTCCGGCGGGCGCGTTGGCGCCGGCGAACTCGATGCGCTCTGTCTTTCGCAGATTGCGCGCTTCAAGCGTCCGAAGGACTATCGCTTCGTCGATGCCCTGCCGAAGAATGCGTACGGCAAGATACTGAAAACCGAATTGCGCGCCAGATATGCGGCGGAGAAGGACGATGGCAGGAAAGCTTGAAGGTCGAGTTGCAATGGTCACTGGCGCCGGGTCGTCGGGACCGGGGTGGGGAAACGGCAAGGCCGCCGCAGTGCTCTATGCGCGCGAAGGCGCGCGCGTCCTGTGCATCGATCTGCGGCGGGACGCCGCGGAAGAGACTGCCGCGATCATCAACTCGGAAGGCGGAACGGCGCTAGCGATTGCGGCCGATGTTTCGAAGGCGGGAGACGTAAGTGCCTGCGTCGATGCCTGCCTCTCGGCCTGGGGGCGCCTCGACGTGCTGCACAACAATGTCGGGATTGTCGCACTGGGCGGTCCTGAAGAGCTTGCCGAAACGGACTGGGATCGCGTCGTACGCGTGAATCTGAAGTCGATGTTCCTGACGTGCAAATCCGCGTTGCCCGTATTCGTACGGCAGTTCGAGCGCGACGGACGCGGCGGCGCCATCGTCAATATCGCGTCGATTGCCGGAATCCGGTATCTCGGCGTCCCCTACATCGCCTACAACACGACGAAAGGTGCGGTGATCCCGTTCACGCAGTCCGTCGCGTTGCAATATGCCCGCAAGGGCGTGCGCGCTAACTGCATCCTGCCAGGACTGATGAACACGCCGATGATCGTCGAGCCGTTGAAAGGCGCTTACGGCGGCGGCGATGTCGACAAGATGGTTGCCGTACGCGACGCTCAATGTCCGACGGGCAAGATGGGCGACGCTTGGGACGTGGCCAAGGCGGCGCTTTTCCTTGCGTCCGACGATGCCGGCTACATCACCGGCGTGGCGCTCCCGGTGGACGGCGGAATCACGCTCAAAGTGAGCTGACGTCCGGCGCCGTCGGACGATGGAAGCGTCGGAAGATCGCCGGCGCCAGCGTCACTACCAGAATTATCCGCAACAGATGGTGCGAGGCGACGAACGCCGTGTCGATGCCGAGCGCCAGCGCCATGAGGCTCATTTCCGCGAAGCCGCCCGGCGCATAGGCGAGAACGAGCCCCGTGAAGGGTTGTCCGGTCGCAAGCGCGAAGATTTCGGCGAAGACGACGGCAAGCCCGAGCATGATCAAAGTCGCGACCGTCGCATGACCGACGGAATTGACGATCGTTCGCATGGAAGTGCCCGCAAAGCGCTGGCCGATGGCGACGCCGAGTACGACCTGCGCGGCCGACGTGAGGAGATAGGGCGGCTGGCTTTCCGTCAGGCCCGACAGGTGAACGACGACCGAGCAAAGGAGCGGGCCCAGCATGCCGCCGGCTGGAAGGCGCAGGCGGGCGGCCGCAACACCGCCCACGATTGCGCAGGCAGCGAGGATCGCATAGTCGGCCGGTGCCACATCGAGAATGCCGACAAGTGCACGCGACGGCTGGGCGGAGATGACGCCCTGAAGGCGAAACCAGATCGGCACGATAAGGACGACCAGCATCACGCGCACGGCGTGACTAAGCGCAAGCGCCGGTATATTCGCACCGTTCTGGCTGCCTACCAGGACCATTTCCGCCAGGCCGCCGGGCGTAGCCGCGAAATAGGCCGTGACCCGATCGAAGCGTGCGACGCGGACCAGATAGATATAGGCGAGGATGCCTGCGACGAGTGCCCAGACGACTATGCCGACCGCTGTCCACAACCAATCGTGAATGCGCGACACGATTGCCGGCGTAAAACTCGATCCGAGCAGAACGCCGAGAATTGTCAGGAATCCGGCGCGGATGCTCCGGGGCATGGTGATTTTCGTGGCGCCGGTCATCGCCGCTATCGTCGTGAACGTGACTGCGCCCAGCATCCACGGCAGCGGTATTGTCAGCCAGCGGAAGAGGGCACCGCCGAGGGTTCCGAGCGCGACGGTTATCGCAAGTGCGCGCCAGTCGACTGCCGGTGCCGACGCGCCGGCCGCCATCAGGCGATGTACCGGCCGAGCCGGACGGCCGTCTGCCCCTTGCCAAGCCGGCGCGACGGCATGATGAGGACGCAATTGTCGTAGGGCGCACGCACGATCGTGGCGCCATCGCGCGCGATCTCGTCGCCGGCCTTCGGGATCGTCTCGAGGCCGCGATAATCGGACGAGAAGCGGAATTCGTCCGTCGAGATCGTGATCGCTTGCGTGACTTCGATCGTGCGCTGCGGGCCCGGCGCGCGGGTCGGAAGACGCACCTCAATCCAGTCGCGTGCAACGGCGCCCGTCGTCAGCAGGAAACGAAGCGCCGTTTCCTTGGCGACGTCGACGGAACTCTTCTCCCAGTGCTGGCCGCATTCGACCAGCAACGCGTTCTTGGCGCTCGCCGGTACGCCGAATTCGCCGTAGTCGCGCATGCGCTTTCCGGCCGCATGCCCTTCGTCGCTGACGATGGTGGCGGGAACGCCGACTTCCCGGGCGAACCGCCGGCCTTTTTCGAGTGGGCCGCTGAGCATCAGCGGCGGGGTGGGATGCTGCATGGAATGGATGTCGAGCAGCAGGTCGGCCTGTGCCACGAGCGGGCGGATTTCCCTGGCACGCGTCAATTCGCGGGATTTCCGTGGCCCGTCGAGCGCGGCTTCGGCCCAGACGCGGTTGAAATCCTCGTCGATGAAACGCGATGCCTGCGGCGAGGCCGGATCGAAGGACAGGTATGCAGCGACATTGCAGAAGATGAAGCTCAACTTGCCTCGTGCCGGACGTACGCCTTCGCGCATGAGCCAGTCGAGCGTGATGGCCCCGCAAAGCTCGTTGCCGTGAACGACGGCGCTGACCATTACGTGCGGTCCGGGCTTTCCGGAATCGAACGTGCTTGCGTACTCGATACCGGTGTTTCCTTTCCGGTATGCGGAAATGTCGGGCGGCGCGATTTCGATCGGGTAACTTTCGTCGTTCACGCGCTTGGCCCTCCGGGGCGGTTTCCGTTATTTGTCTTGTTCCGGCTCACAGGAAGCCGAGTTGTTCCAGCTCGGCACCGAGCGCCTGCGGATTCCGGAAATGGATCGCATGGAATCCGAGCGCCCTTGCGGCCTCGACGTTCTTCGGGCTGTCGTCGATGAAGACGCACTGCCGCGCTTCCTTGCGCGCTGCCGCGAGAACGTGGAGGTAGATTGCGGGGTCGGGCTTGGCCAGCTTGAGTTCACCCGAAACGGTGATGTGCCGGAAACGGTCGAGGAAGCCGAACCGTCGGCGGCCGACCGGGAATGTCTCGGCGGACCAGTTGGTCAGTGCGTACAGCGGCGTACCCCGCGAATGCAGTCGTTCGAGAATGTCCACCGTGCCGGCGATCGGGCCCGCGAGCATCTCGTCGAACCGGTCGTAGAAGGCGCGAATGAGCGCCTCCTTGTCCGGGTGACGGCCGATGGCCTCGGCGACGGCTTCCGAAATCGTCCGCCCGGCATCCTGCGCGACGTTCCATTCCGGCGGGCAGACGACCGACAGGAAATGCTCGCGTTCCGCATCGTCGGGAATGAGCTTGCGATAGAGATGGCGCGGATCCCAGTCGACGAGCACGCCACCGAGATCGAAAACGACCGTATCCAGATTCATTCCGCTTCGAGCCTTTCCACGAGACGGCGGACGAACTGCTCGCATTGCGCGATCTGCTCGAGCGCGATGAATTCGTCGGGCTTGTGCGCCTGATCGATATCGCCCGGTCCGCAGATGACGGTCGGAATGCCGCTCGCCTCGAACAGGCCGGCTTCCGTTCCGAAAGCGACCTTGCCGGTCGCGTTGCCGCCCGACGCTGCCTTCGCGGCTTGCGTGATCTCGGCATCCTCGTCGCCCGCGAGTCCCGGAAAATTCGACAATTCTTCGAAGGAGAATCCCGTGTCCGCATGGACGGACTTCATGGCGGGCTCGAGTTCGGAGCGTACGAAGCGCTCGAACTCGGCGAACAGCGCGCGAGGGTCGTGGACCGGCAGATGGCGGAATTCGAAATCGAAACTGCAATCCTTGGGCACGATGTTGAGCGCCGTTCCGCCGCGGATCGTCCCGACATGGACGG